>CAMVDB010000035.1 GCA_947166135.1 uncultured Clostridia bacterium
AGATTGCCACGGGGATTCCCTCGCAATGACTCAATTTTATATGGTTGAGATTGCCGCGGGGATTCCCTCGCAATGACTCAATTTTATATGGTTGAGATTGCCACGGGGATTCCCTCGCAATGACTCATCTTTATATGGTTAGTTATGGCTGAAAAACGGGCAATCATACGATTTTTGCGCAAATTCAAACGGTAGGCCCCGAAAGACCTACCGTTTGAAAAACAGAAACCAAAATGCTTGGAAAAACTCTGAATGATTCAATTGTCTTACTGCGGAGCACGTCCGAGCAGGAAATCGACCGAAACCTCAAGGATATCCGCCAGCGCGACGAGCTCTACGTCAGTCACGAATCGGATCTGACCCTCAAGCTTCGAGAGGCCGGAGGCGTTCATATCCACGCCGTTGACCTGCAGCTGAGCGAGCAGCTCCTTCTGCTTCATACCCTTCTTTTTGCGGGCTGCCTCAACGCGCGCACCCACCAGATTACGATCGCCTAATTCCTGTTTACGAAGTCTCATTTTATCTCCCCAAATCTATCAATACAGTAAAATAATTTCTTTTAAATAATTCCGCATGGAAATTCTTTAAACGTATTAAATCGAATGTACATGTATTATAATACGTTATTCGAAAAAAAACAACCCTTTTTTGTAAGAAAATTTAAATTTTTGATACTTTTTTCGCCTTTTCGTTACAACCCTTTAATTTTTGCACAAGAAAAAGTATCGTTTTTTGTAAACTTTTCCACCCCGCTTGTTGTTGACAAAAACCGACATACAAGATGTAGATTTGGTGAATGGAGAATGGTGAACGGTGAATGGTTCAGGGCGGGCTATGCCCGCACTCAATTTATATTAAAAACCAAAACGCACAGCGTTTCTTGAAACTATTCACCATTCGTCCTTTACCACAAAAGCTCCCTTGCGGGAGCTTTCGGATGAGCAGATCTATAAGCCGGGTTCTGTATTGGGCAGTCATCTATCTTGGCCGTGCGTTGCCGCGACGGCTCGGTGCCACCTCCACGGGACAGCCGAGCAGGCCGTATGTCCCTCCGCGGTGTTGCTTCGGATAGGGTTTACACAGCAGTGAAGTCTCCCCCACTCCGGTGAGCTCTTACCTCGCCTTTCCACCCTTACGTCGTCACGGTCTGTGCTCGGTTAAGGAGCACTACGTGACGATTCGCGGTAATTTTCTGTTGCACTTTCCCTGGGGTCGCCCCCGGCGGCCGTTAGCCGTTATCCTCGCTCTGTGAAGCCCGGACTTTCCTCGGACAGGGGCTTTCGCCCGTTGACCGCGACTGCCTGACCTACTCATAACCTTATTATATATAGGAACTCACGCTTTGTCAAATGTCGCCGTTACATACGCGAGCAGCGCCTCCCTCTCGTTAGGCAGCTCGCCGACGATCACCTTGTCGAGCGCCGACTCCAGCATCTCGC
Organism: uncultured Clostridia bacterium; assembly: GCA_947166135.1. Lineage (GTDB taxonomy): Bacteria > Bacillota > Clostridia > Oscillospirales > Acutalibacteraceae > Ruminococcoides. The sequence goes on from CAMVDB010000035.1 coordinate 1,440, forward strand.
CGATCTGCTTACCCGAACGATAACCGAGGTGGAGCAGATCAGCCCCGCTGATACAGAGCATCCTCAGCGAATAACACTCGCCCGATTCCAGTATCCGCAGAAGCTCGGTATAGACTGCGCCGAGCTTTCGCAGCTTCTCGTCCCTCATATAGGACGACTGCGCCATGATATCCGCGCGCTGGATCTTATACAGCCGCTTCATGTGCGCCGGACCGAGCAGCTTTAAAAACTGCTTGAGCTGTACCGAATCCGGCTCGAAGCGCTCGTCGTGGTAACGGATCAGCGTGCACACATCGTCGATGAAATGATTCGGCAGACATAAACGACGCAGGATCTCCCGGGTCATCGCAGCGCCGATCTGCGGATGGTTGCGATAGTGATACTCACCCTTACGATCCACCGTCTGTGCCAGCGGCTTTCCGATATCGTGAAAGAGCATCGTCACCCTTAGAAGCGGATCGGGCTCGATATTCCGCACCGACGCGACGATATGACGGTACACATCGCGGTTATGATGCTTGTTGTGCTGGTCGAAGTCAAAGGTGCCCATCAGCTCGGGGATCACCACGGCGATCACCGTACGGTAACGCCGCAGGATGAAGTCGACCTTCTCTCCGCACAAAAGCTTCAGCAGCTCGTCGCGCACACGCTCGGCGGAGATATCGGCGAGCAGCCTCCGCTGCTTCAGGATCGCCTCAGCCGTCCGCTGCTCGATGCTGTAGCCCAACACCGACGCGAAGCGCAGCGCGCGCAGAATACGCAGCGCGTCCTCACTGAAGCGCTGCTCCGGCTCGCCCACACAGCGGATCACGCCGAAGCCCATGTCCGACCTGCCGCCGTAGAGATCAACAAGCCCGTCGCGGTCGTTGTACGCCATCGCGTTGATCGAGAAATCCCGCCGCGCGAGATCGTCACAAAGGCTGCTCGAGAAGCTCACCTCGTCGGGGTGGCGCGTATCGCTGTAGCCGCCGTCGACCCGGTAGGTCGTGATCTCATGCGGCGCGTCGTCGAGGATCACCGCGATCGTACCGTACTGCTTACCGACCGTAACGGTCGTGTGATCCGCGAACACCCGCTCGATTTCATCGGGGAGCGCCGAGGTCGTGAAGTCCCAATCGTTCGGCTCTACGCCCCTGAGGCTGTCGCGCACACATCCCCCGACCGCGTAACATTCATAACCCGCGTTTTGCAGTTTTTCAATGATATATTTGGCATTATCCGGTAAATTGATTTTCATAATCCACCAAAAGCATTGTTTTTTTCCAGTATAGCATTAAATTATACAGGTTACAATAGAATTGAACAGAAAAATCAAACATTTCCAAATCAAGATTACTTCCGATTTCTCAGCGCCTGCAACCGAATTGCCGAAAACCTTCCTCTTGTATCGGCACGCACCGCTCACATACTACCCTCGGAGCGTCTGCTCCAAGGAGGGAGGAAGAATATGCATCGAAAGATCCTATCCGTCCTGATCGCTTTTCTGCTGCTGTTCCCGGTCTGTACGGTATCGGCGGCAGACAAGCCGAAGAAGGTCATCCTCGGCGGAATTCCCTTCGGGCTGACGATGTACACGGGCGGCGTGATGGTCGTCAACATCGACGAAAGCTACGATTCCCCCGCGAAGCAGTCGGGGCTGAAGGAGAACGACGTCATCACCCATGCCAACGGTACAGAGATCACCTCGAACGAACAGCTGCGATCGCTGATCGAAACGTCAGAAGGGTCGGATATCGAATTATCCGTCTTGCGCGATAAGAGCCCGATATCCCTCAGCGTGACCCCTCAGCGTGACGAACGCGGCGATTACACGGCGGGCATGTGGGTACGCGACTCCACCGCGGGGCTGGGTACCGTCACCTATTTTGATGAGGAGGATCACACCTTCGGCGCCTTGGGTCACGGTATCTGCGACCGCGACACGGGTATGCTCCTGCCGCTTGGCAGCGGAAAGATCGTCAAGGCGCAGATCACCTCGATCAGCAAAGCGAAGAAGGGCGTTGCAGGCGGCTTAAACGGCTATATGACCGACGAGATCATCGGCGATATGACCGTCAACAGCGACTTCGGCGTATACGGCAGCTATACCGCCGAGCCGCAGGGCAGGGCGCTTGAATGTGCCGACAACAGCGATATCCACACGGGTGAAGCGGTCATCTACTCGACGATCGGAGACACCGAACCGCAGGAATACACCGTAAACATCGAAAACCTGAACCTGAACGCTAACAGCGGTCAGAACATGGTCATCCGCGTCACGGATGAAAAGCTGTTGAATACGACAGGCGGCATCGTGCAGGGTATGAGCGGCTCGCCCATCGTACAGGACGGTAAGCTGATCGGCGCGGTCACCCACGTCTTTGTCAACACGCCCGAGAAGGGCTACGGCATCAGCATCGGCAACATGCTGAGCTGCACGAAATAACGGAGACTCCCGTGTGCTGTAGGGGAATTTAGCTTAAAGCTTAAAGCTTAAAGCCGATGAAGGCTGTCGGGAGCAGCGACGCGCCGGTCTTTCCATCAATCCACCCATCGTCATCGTGCCGCGAAAATCGCCTCAAAATCACACGATGCAAAATCTGTCGAATGATTCTTTTGAAAATTTTTTAGTTTTCTCTTGCCAAATTTACCAATTTATGGTAAGCTTATTTCACAAAACGAAACAGGAGATGTAAAAATGACAGAAAGAATCAAGCTCTTGATGACCCAAGATAATGCTGAGAATATGACCGACGCCAAAAACACCCTCGAACAGCACGGTATCGCCGTCAGCTTCTGTATGAAGGACGGAGAGGAGGTCATCAGCCGGATCGCCTCCGATCAGCCTGACGTCGTGATCATGGAGCTCTTCATGACCCACATCGACAGCATCGGCGTGATGCGCGCCGTACGCAGACAGAAGCCCGAGAAGCTCCCGCTGTTCGTGGTGTACTCCGGCTTTGACAGTCCGGTGCTCGAGCGCGAGGTCATGAGCGCAGGCGCGACGTATTTCGTGCTAAAGCCGTTCAACCTCGGTGATCTCGCCGAGAATATCATTCGTCTGAACAAACGCCAAAAAGCACGCGCCAAGGGCGGCATCCGCGCGGCGGGCTTTGACGGCGGCAGCCTCGAGATGAAGGTGACGGAGATACTGCACCAGATAGGAGTCCCCGCCCATATCAAGGGCTACCATTATCTGCGCGACTCCATCATCCTCTCCATCGAGAAGCCCGATATCATCAACGCCGTGACCAAGCAGCTCTACCCCACCGTCGCGAAGAAGTACGACACCACCTCTTCCCGCGTAGAGCGTGCCATACGCCACGCGATCGAGGTCGCGTGGGACCGCGGCGACGTCGAGGTGCTCAACTCCTACTTCGGCTATACCATCCAGGGCAGCCGCGGCAAGCCCACCAACAGCGAATTCATCGCCATGATCTCGGATAAGCTGAGATTACAGATGAAAAACGCGGGATAAGCTGCCCGTGATCTATCCACTCTTCATTATACTAATCCACAAAACCACTCGTTTTATGCAACGGGTGGTTTTGTTACGGATGAGAAATTATCGTTATCGTCTTTTCAACATACTTTTTCTATGTTATAATAGAACATGACGAAGGTAGTGTTCGTTTGCTCGGACATTCATTGCTTTCACGATCAAATATTTCAGAAAAAAGGAGAATGAGAAAGAATGAAAATCAAACAATTAACTGCGGGGCTCCTTGCGAGCATCCTGGTATGCTCTGCTTTATTCATGAGCGGCTGCAGCACAACAAAACCGACGCAGGCAACCGAAAGGGCTACCGAAACCACTGCCGAAAGCTCATCTGTACTGTTCACAACGCCCCGCGAGCGTATCGGGGAGGACGCGGAGGATTCTCCCGAATGGGTAACAAAACTCGACGCGGCAAAGGATGCGAAGCAGCTCTTTGTGGTCGCTGGCTATGAGCGCTCGACCGCTTGGATCTCCATGCACGAAAAGGACGAAAACGGCAACTGGAAAATGATTATGACTACGCCCGGCTTTATCGGTAAAGAAGGTCTGGGCAAGACCAAGGAGGGCGACGGCAAGACGCCTGTCGGCACCTTCAGCTTTAACAAGGCTTTCGGCATCGCCGATGACCCGGGCTGTGCGATCCCCTACACCAAGGCGGATGAAGATACCTATTGGTCGGGCGACAATGACGTCATGTACAATCAGATGGTCAGCATCAAGGATTATCCCGACCTCGACACCGAGAGCAGCGAGCATATCGTGGATTATCGGTATGAATACCGCTACTGCCTGAACATCAGCTATAATGCCGACGGCACCAAACACGCGGGCTCGGCAATCTTCCTACACTGCTTTGGCGACAGAAAGCCCCGCACCGGCGGCTGCGTCGCGATTCCCGAGGAACAGATGTATTATGTGATGCGTCACGTTGACCCTGCATGCGTCGTGGTGATCGATTCTATGGAGAACCTCGGAGCGGAGTTTTGATCGCTCAAAACAACTGAATAGACCGTTAGAAAAGGGACTGTGGGAAAACACTGTCATTGCCGGAAGTGATGACAAAGGAGGTGTTATTTCACAGTCCTTTTGTTATTGACATAGCAGAGAGCAAAATGGTATAATAACCTTATAAATCCGGTTATTATACAAATTTATATGCCCGCCCGGTTTGTCGCTTCGCGACAACGGGCGATGGCTGATTATACCATATCTCTTTCGGAGTTATGGTATAATAACCATATAAACATAAAAACCGTATAAACATAAAGGCGGTGAAGAGATGGCATTCGATACCTTTGATGAAGGCATCAGCTTAGGCGGTATGCGCTCCAAGACGGAGATCCGTACCCTGATATGCTATATGTACAAGAGCGTCGGCTCCCCCATGAGCAAGGACGCCGTGATCAACGCGCTGATGGAGAAGGGGCTCGCGAACTACTTTGAGACCAGCGCGTGCTTTGAGGATCTGGTCAGCAAGGGTAACATCGAACTGACCGACGCCGAAAAGGGCTTGTACTACAATACCGAAAACGGCGATATGATCGCGACCCAGCTCGAGGACACCCTCGCCCCCACCGTGCGTGAGCGCGCGACCGAATGTGCCCTGAGCCTCTTGAAGCGCGAGCAGATCGAGAGCAGCAACAAGGTCACGATCGAGAAAACCGAGAACGGCTGTAACCTGACCTGTCGTATCTCGGGCGGCGATATGGACCTGCTCAGCTTTACCGTCTATGTACCGGATATCGCGCAGGCGCGCCGGATCCGCAAGAACTTCTATAAGAATCCCGACATGTTCTACGACGTGATGATCGCCATGCTCACCCGCAACAAGCGCGAGGTCAGAGATATCTTAAACGAGCTCGGCTCCGTTATCTAAAAACGTTTTAAGCCTTTACTTTGTCATTCTGAGCCACAGGCGAAGAATCTAACAGTGCGCTGTTACCGCTCAGCAGATTCCTGTCAGGATGCACGAACTACAAAGTCTGCGCTTCAAGATCACTCGGCACAGCCTCAGGATGATATGGCGAAACATGACTTTATTATGAAATACCGCAGAGTACTTCCTACAACGCCGTCAACAGCACCAGCAGCGCGACGCCCGGGACGCCGCCGATCATCGAGGTCAGAAGCGTCAGCCGCGTAACGGGAATATATACCCCGATCAGATTTGACAGGCAGTTGACCGCGCACAGTACCGCGATTCCCAACACCATCGACAGAAAAGCCCTCTTGAAGGGCTTTTTACTTTTTGCCGCGTAATGGATGAAGGAAAACAACAGGAAGGTACACCCGACCGCTAAAAAAACATACAGCATACTTTTCTCCAAAACAAAAAGACTACCGGATCACTCCGATAGTCTATTCTATGTTGTACGTTATGAAATTATTATGCCTCGTCAGCGGTAGCGGTCACAGCGGCGGAATCGGGAGTCGCGGTAGCAGCGGCGTTGGCATTACCCTTAACGGCGTAAGCGATGATGTTCAGCGCCAGAACGACGACGACAAAGACGATCGCGAACCACTTGGTCGCACGGGAGAGGAACGCGTCATAGGAACGCGCCTTGTTCTTGGAGAAGAAGGTGTCCGCACCGCCGGAAACAACGCCGATGCCCTGCTGGTTACCTTCCTGCAGAATAATAACAACAACCAGTACAATAGAAGCGATCAGCAGAAGTGCTCCTAAGATAATTTCAACAGCAGACATAATTTATCTTCCTTTCAAAGCGATTATACTCAAATGCAAAGATAATTGTATCATACAAACAATCAGATTGCAAGTATTTTTTTATAATCCCGCGAAATTTGTTAAATCCTCTTGCTGACTTATAATATCGACAGCTGCTGGGCTTCGTCATCTGACGACGGCAGAGCGCCCGCGGCAGGCAGTGTGCGCGTACGGTAGCGCGAGGGCTTGCTGAATCTGCCATCCTCGTACGGAGCGATACTCATGACGCGATGACCCTTCCTGAGCTTCATGACCGCTACGCCCTGGGTGTTCTTGGTGGTCTTGGGCGCGATCGAACCGCTGTGGAAGAGCAGCATACGACCCGCGGAGGAGGTCAGAAGGAACTCGCGATCCTCCTTGCAGTAGTCGATACCGGCTAGCGGCGATTTATCCGAGTAAGCGTTGATCAGCTTCTTGCGGTTGGTCTTGGTCTCGTATGCGTTCAGCGGTACCTTCGCGACCTTGCCGTTCTCGAACGCAAAGAGCAGATAGCCGCTGTAATCCTTGGTCTTGAGGACGAATACCGCCTTCTCCCCTTCATCCATGCCGAGGCGCGCGGGGATATACTCGCCGAAGGCGCTCGCCTTGGTATCGGCGATCTCGCTGACCTTGGTCTTGTAGACCTGGCAGCGATCGGTAAAGAACAAGAGATCGGTGTTGTTGGTGGTCTCGGTGGTATAGACGATCTCGTCGTTCTCCTTGAGCTTCTGCTCACCGCTCATACGCAGGCTCTGCGGCGTGATTTTTTTGAAATAGCCTTCCTTTGTAAAGAACAGGTGAACAGCGTAATCGGGGATCTCCTCCTCGACGTTGACGTCGTCGGGCAGCTCGTCGGCATGCAGCAGCGGACACAGCCTGTCCTTGCCGTACTTATCGGCAACCTCCTTGAGCTCCTTGACGATGATGGTCTTGACGCGCGCCTTGGAGTTGAGGATCGCCTCGAGCTCGGCGATATCCTTGATCAGCTGTTCGATCTCGGCGGTACGCTTGAGGATATACTCGCGGTTGAGGTGGCGCAAGCGTATCTCGGCGACATATTCCGCCTGGATCTTGTCGATACCGAAGCCGATCATCAGGTTCGGTACGACCTCCGCCTCCTCCTCGGTCTCGCGGACGATCCTGATCGCCTTGTCGATATCCAAGAGAATCAGCTTCAAGCCTTCGAGCAGATGGAGCTTGTCCTGCTTTTTCTTTAAGTCAAAATAGGTTCTGCGGCGGATGCACTCGACGCGGAACGCGATCCACTCGTTGAGGATTTCCTTGACGCCTAAGGTCATCGGTACGCCGCCGATCAGGATGTTGAAGTTGCAGGAGAAGCCGTCCTCCAGCGTGGTGAGCTTAAAGAGCTTCTGCATCAGCTTATCGGGATCGGTACCGCGCTTTAAGTCGATGGTGATCTTCATACCGTCGAGACCTGTCTCGTCACGGATATCGGAGACCTCCTTGACCTTGCCGTTCTTGACGAGGTCGATGACCTTCTCGATGATGACCTCGGTGGTGGTAGTCGGCGGGATGTGAGTGATGTCGATGCAGTTCTGTTTCTTGTCGTATTCGTAGATGGAGCGAACCTTGATCGAGCCTCTGCCGGTACGGTATACCTCACGGATGGTCTCTTCGTTATAGATGATCTGCGCGCCGCCCGAGAAGTCGGGAGCGGGCAGCGTGGTGATGATATCATGATCCTTGTCGCGGATCAGCGCAGCGGTCGTCTCACAGATCTCGCGCAGGTTAAAGGAACATATATTAGACGCCATACCGACCGCGATACCCGTGTTGGCGTTGACCAGCACCGAGGGATAGGACGCGGGCAGGAGGGTCGGTTCCTTCATCGTATTATCGTAATTGTCTACGAAATCGACGGTATCCTTGTCGATATCCTTGAACAGCTCATTACAGATCGGGTCGAGCTTCGCCTCGGTATATCGGGAAGCCGCCCACGCCATATCGCGGGAGTAGAACTTACCGAAGTTGCCCTTGCTGTCGACGTACGGATGCAGCAGCGCCTCATAGCCGCGGCTGAGTCGCACCATCGTGTCATAGATCGCGCTGTCGCCGTGGGGATTGAGCTTCATCGTCGCGCCGACGATGTTCGCGGACTTGGTACGGGCGCCCGTGAGCAAGCCCATCTTATACATGGTATACAGCAGCTTGCGGTGCGAGGGCTTGAAGCCGTCGATCTCGGGGATCGCGCGCGACATGATGACACTCATCGCATAGGGCATGAAGTTCTCTTCGATCGTCGAAGCGATACGCTGCTCGACGATATCGCCCGCGCCCGCGATCACGCCGTTGGTGATCGGTTTTATATTAGGTTTTTTCGTTTGTTTTTTCTTAGCCATAGTTTTCCCTTTGATTGAAGAACTCTTTTACAACGATTCACGATACAAAAACCGTGTTACCGTCATCACGAAACGTCCAGGTTATCCGTGTAATTCGCGCCGAACTCGACGATATAATCCTTTCTGCCCTGCAGGTTATCGCCCAAAAGGACGTCGAAGATGTACGCCGTGCGCTCTACGTCGTCGGGCATGACCTTGATCAGGCGGCGGGTCTCGGGATTCATGGTGGTCAGGCTCATCATATCGGGCTCGTTTTCGCCCAGACCCTTGGAGCGCTGGATCGTGAACTTTGCATTACCGATCTCACTGATATACTTCTCCTTCTCCGCCTCGGTATAGGCGAAGTAGACCTTATCCTTCGCGGTGATCTCATACAGCGGGGATTCCGCGATGAAGACCTTGCCCGCCTTGATCAGATCGGGCGTCAGGCGGTAGATCATCGTCAACAGCATCGTGCGGATATGGAAGCCGTCGACGTCGGCGTCGGTACATATGATGACCTTGTTCCAGCGCAGGTTGTCGAGATTGAAGGCGTTGATATCCTTCTTCTTCGACTTTGTCTTGCCGGTATCGACCTGCACGCCGCAGCCGAGGATCTTGATCAGATCGGTGATGATCTCGCTCTTGAAGATACGGTCGTAATCGACCTTAAGGCAGTTGAGGATCTTGCCGCGGATCGGCATGACCGCCTGGAAGTCGGGGTTACGCGCCTGTACGCAGGCGCCCTTCGCCGAATCGCCCTCAACGATGAACAGCTCGCGTTCCTCGACGTCCTTTGAGCGGCAGTCGGTGAACTTCGCGATCTTAGAGGTGATGTCCATATTCGCGGTCAGGTTCTTCTTGATCGTCTGGCGCGTTTTCTCGGCGTTCTCACGGGAGCGCTTGTTGATCAGCACCTGATTGGCGATCTTATCCGCCTCGATCGGATTCTCGATGAAGTAGACCTCCAGCTGCTTTCTCAGGAAATCGTTCATCGCGTCCTGGATGCCCTTGTTGGTGATGGCGAGCTTCGTCTGGTTCGCGTAAGAGGTCACGGACGAGAACGAGGATATGACGATGACCAGACAATCGGAAACGTCCTCGAACTTGATCTTGCTCTCGTTCTTGTTATACATGTTCTTGCTCTTTAAGTAGCTGTCGATCTGGTAGACAAAGGCGTTGCGAACCGCCTTATCCGGCGCGCCGCCGTGCTCGAGCCACGAGGAGTTATGGTAGTATTCGGTCACGTTGACCTTATTGGAGAAGGCGAGCGCGACGTTCATCTTGCACTTGTACTCGTCCTTATCGTCGCGGTCGCGGCACATGCGCTCGCCGCTCCAGCTCTGGACGGTCGTGAAGCCGTCCTCGCCGATCAGCTCCTGTACATGGTCGCTGATACCGTTCTCATAGTAGAACTCCTGTAAGTCGAAGGAACGCCCCGCCTGCTGACGGAAGATGAACTTCACCCCGGGATTGACGATCGCCTGGCGGCGGATCATCTCGGTGAAGAACTCCGGCTGCATGTTGATGTCGGTAAAGACCTCGAGATCGGGCTTCCAGCGGATCCTGGAGCCGGTATCTCTGCCGTTGTAATCAGTGGATTGCAGTCCGCCGACGTTCTCACCCTTCTCAAAATGCAGGGTATATTTCTTATGATCGCGACGTATCTCGGCGTCCATATACTCGGACGCGCACTGGGTCGCCGCCAAACCCAGACCGTTCAAGCCCAGTGAGAACTCATAGTTCTCAGCGTTCGCGTTGTTGTACTTACCGCCGGCATACATCTCACAGAACAGCAGATGCCAGTTGTAGTCCTCCTCCGCCTTGTTATAGTCGACGGGGATACCGCGTCCGTGATCCTCGATCTCGACCGAGCCGTCGTTGTAAACGGTCAGTACGATCTCCTTGCCGTAGCCCTCGCGCGCCTCGTCGATAGAGTTAGAGAGGATCTCGAACACGCTGTGCTGACAGCCCTCGATACCGTCGGAGCCGAAGATGACCGCGGGGCGCTTACGCACGCGGTCGGCGCCCTTTAAGGACGAGATACTGTCGTTGCCGTAATCCGGCTTTTTCTTTGCCTTAGCCATAGTTTCACCTTGGTTTCTGTTAGTTAAGAGGCGCTGACAGCGCCGCGGGAGAGCCGAAACTCTCCCCTGCAATTTATTTGATACCTTTCAGCTTCTTGATCTGGTCGCGCAGGAACGCGGCGTGCTCAAATTCGAGCAGCTTCGACGCCGCCTGCATCTCCTTCGTGAGCTGTTTGATCATTTCATTCTTCTGTTCGCGCGACATCCTGCCGACGTATTCCATCTCTTCATCGGTATGGGTCGAGATCTCGATGATATCATTGACCTTCTTGATGATGGTCTGCGGGGTGATGCCGTGTTCTTCGTTATATTTCTGCTGGATACCGCGGCGGCGGTTGGTCTCGACGATGGTGTTCTTCATGCTCTCGGTCACGCTGTCGGCATACATGATGACCGTACCGTCGGCGTTGCGCGCGGCTCTGCCGACCGTCTGGATCAGCGAGCGCTCCGATCTGAGGAAGCCCTCCTTATCCGCGTCGAGGATGGCGACCAGGCTGACCTCGGGGATATCCAAGCCCTCGCGCAGGAGGTTGATACCGACGAGCACATCGAACTTACCCAGTCGCAGGTCGCGCACGATCTCCATACGCTTGACGGTATCGATATCGTGGTGCATATAGCGCACCTTGATATCCATGCTCTCGAGGTATTCGGTCAGATCCTCCGCCATCTTCTTCGTCAGGGTCGTCACCAATACGCGCTGACCCTTCTCCGTGCGGATGTTGATCTCGGAGATCAGGTCGTCGAGCTGACCCTCGGTCGGTCTTACGGAGATCTCCGGATCGAGCAGACCGGTGGGACGTATGATCTGTTCTGCTACGACTGTGCTTTTCTCCAGCTCCAGATCGCCGGGAGTCGCGCTGACAAAGACCGCCTGATTCAGCCGTTCATAAAACTCGTCAAAATTAAGCGGGCGGTTATCATAAGCGGACGGCAGACGGAATCCATAGTCGATCAGGCTCTTCTTACGGGCGTGATCGCCGCCGTACATACCGCGTACCTGTGGCAGCGTGACGTGGCTCTCGTCAACAAAGAGCAGAAAGTCCTTCGGGAAGTAGTCGAGCAGGGTAAACGGCGCCGAGCCGGGCGCGCGTCCCGACAACACGCGGGAGTAGTTCTCGATACCCGGGCACATGCCGATCTCCTGCAGCATCTCGATATCATAGTGGGTACGCTGCTCAATGCGCTGAGCCTCCAGCAGCTTACCATTGTCGCGGAAATATTTCAGCCGTTCCTCGAGCTCGCGTTCCAGCTCCGCGATCGCGCGGCTCATCTTCTCGCCGTCGACGATATAGTGCGAGGCGGGATAGATCGCGGCATGGCGCAGGTTCGCGATCAGCTCGCCGGTCAGCGGATTGATCTCGGTGATACGGTCGATCTCGTCGCCGAAGAACTCCACGCGGATCACGCGGTCGGAGGACGAGGCGGGAAAGATCTCCACAATATCGCCGCGCACACGGAACTTATCGCGCACGAAATTGATATCGTTGCGCTCATACTGCAGCTCGATCAGCTTACGGATCAGGTCGTCACGGCTTTTCTCCATTCCGGGGCGCAGAGAGATCACCATGTTGCGGTAATCGATCGGGTCGCCCAGCGAATAGATACAGGACACCGAGGCGACGATGATCACGTCGCGGCGCTCCGACAGCGCGAGGGTCGCGCTGTGGCGCAGTTTATCGATCTCATCGTTGATCGCGGAATCCTTTTCGATATAGGTATCGCTCTGAGGAATATACGCCTCAGGCTGGTAGTAATCATAGTAAGATACAAAGTACTCCACCGCATTCTCGGGGAAAAACTCCTTGAACTCAGAGCAGAGCTGTGCGGCGAGGGTCTTGTTATGCGCTAAGATCAGGGTCGGACGGTTCACCTGTGCGATGATATTCGCCATGGTGAAGGTCTTACCGGAACCCGTCACGCCCAGCAGGGTCTGTTCCCTATTCCCCGCGTTGATGCTGTCGACCAGCTTCTGTATCGCGGCGGGCTGGTCGCCCGTGGGCTGATATTCCGATACAAGTTTAAAGGTGTCCAAACAACGTCATCCCTTTCGTTCAACATCAAACAAACCCGACTCCGCCATCGACACACAGTCGTGGTCGGCGACGATATAATGGTCGAGCAGCTCCACCTTCACGAGCGACAGCGCGTCCCTGAGATCAAACGTCATTTTTACATCCTGACGCGAGGGCAGCGCGCAGCCGCTGGGATGGCTGTGGGCGATGATACAGGCAGTCGCACTGTAATTCAGTGCAAGGGTCACGATCTCACGGATCGAAACGCTCGCCGAATTGAAGTCGCCGTGGGCGATCATGCCGCTGTACAGCTCCTTACCCTTTTGATCCATGAGCAGGAGGAACACATGCTCCTCTTCCTCAAAGCCGATGAAGCGATCAATAATAAGGCGAGGGATCGAATCCTGCTTGATCACCTTGGCGGGGTTATGATGCTTATCGACGAGGTACAGCCGCGTCACGTTGGGGAACAGCTTCAGATACAGCGCCTGATGCTCCGTCAGTCCGGCACGCTTGAGCATATCCATACTCGCGTCAAGTACCGCCGACAGCGAACCGAAGCGAGCGATCAAGTTCTTTGCAATATCGTTCGTATTGCGCTGAGGGATCGCGTAATAGAGGAGGATCTCCAGCACCTCATGCGGCGCAAACATATCGATCCCCTGCTCGAGCAATTTTTTCTTCATGCGGGCACGGTGACCGCTGTGGTCAGCTTTTTGCATCACGACACCTCCTCGATGAACTCCGGACTCAGACGAAACAGCAAAACACTCTTAACATGCGTTATAAAGCATCATCAGCGTTCTCAATACTGTTATAAGGTATACAATACCATTATAAACCCTATATGTAGCCATTATAGATAAATTTTAACACAATTTATAGTAGATTGCAACATTTATCAAATGATTGTAACCGGAGAAATCCCTTTTTCAAGCCGATTTTGAATCTTATATTTCCTAAAAAGAAAAAAGTGCCGTTCTCTGTGAACAGCACTTCATCTTAAGCAACCGAGAATAAATCCAAACACGCTGTAAATGGCAATATTTCGGAATAATTCGGCTTATCAATCTTGGCAGGCGCCAGCCTGCCTGCACTTTCTGCACCGAATTCTTCTCGAAATCTTGCACATTTTCAGTCCTTCGGAGTTTTGCCGGAGCAGATTTTCGTCTGATCGCGGCAAAACCACAGCGAACCCTGACGGGTTCGCGAGGATTTTAACAAAGAGCGGGCGGAAATATGCCCGTCAAAATCGGGTTCGGATTTGTTCTCGGTTGCTTACGGATCATTCTTCCGAATCGATCTTTTTGTAGGAAACGATCAGCGAGATCAGCTCATACCCGAACAGGAGTATGATCGCGCCGACAAACACGATCACGCCGACCGGAGTACTGATGAAGTTAAAGAATTTGCCGATTATCTCCAGTTTGCGGACATATTTGCCCTCGATTTGATCATAAGTGATCTTTTTGTCGAGCGGAGCACCCGCCGCGTCGCCCTGCGTCTGGTAATAATAGGTTCCGTTCTTTATCTCGGGATCCTCTACAACGCGGTGGGTCACCTCGCGGCCGTACATCGAGCCGGATTTTGATTTATAGGTGACGATATCTCCGTTTTTGATGTCCTCGGGTTCGGCAGAATGTACTAAGATCACATCGCCTACCTTTAAGGTAGGTTCCATCGAATCCGAAGATACGCGGAAGATATAATTGCCGAAAAACGACGGCGTCTCCCCCATGATACGGGAAACAAGGAAGAACAATACCAGCGCGACCAAAATCACGATCACTACGACGGAAATCACGTTCATGATCTTTTTGAACATACTTCTGCCCCCTTTCTGCTGTATTTACCGATTATTCAGCGTTTTTTACGCTTTTTCGATTTCTTTTTTGACTTTTTCTTCGCCTGATTAGAAACCGCTTTTTTCTCGCTTTTTTTGCTCTTTTTTGATGATTTATCGATTTTTTCAGGAGATTTCCGAATTGTTTTCTTACTCCTTTTTTGAGACTTTTCGACCGAAGGCTCAGCTTCACCCTTTTCTACGGTTTGAGGAAGCTGTTCCGTTTTCTCCGACTGCTCGCGCTGCATTCTCTCGATCGTCTCGACGAGCGTTTCGGGCTGTTCCTCCTCCGCCCTGCTGATCGTCAACCTGACGATATTCATGATTTCATCGAAGAATATCAACAGCAAGAGGAAAATGAATATAACCAAGCCCCAAGGCGAGAAGAAGAAATCATAAATGCTCTTCAAAAAGGTCACTTTAGCGAGGAATTTCGATTCAACAGCGCTGACCGAGATCTCGCCGTCGTCGATTTCATTCGCATCGCCCTTCGTAACGAAAACAGTATCTCCCCTACCGTTTTCATAAGGAGCAACCAGAACACGGTGAGTCACCTTCTCATTCTCAAAACGGGAATCCCCCCGGAATGTCACGATATCGCCGATACGGATCTGTGACGGATCGGCGATCTTCTTATTGACAATCACATCGCCGATCGAAAGCTCGGGCTCCATGCTGCCGGAAACAACGCGGTGCAGAGAATAGCCGAAAACGGACGGAGTATTGCCCGATAATTTCGTCACCATAAAGGTCACGATCGCTAATGTCAAAACCGCTATCAGCGTCCAGCAAATAATATTCTTGACGATACCGCCGACTTTCAGGATTTTACGAAGCGTCGATACTTTCTTTTCGCCAAGCTTATCCTTTATCTTTTGTTTCAGTTTATTCATACAAATACTCCGAAAAATTTTTCTATTATTCAGTATAATAAAAAAGGGCTGTAAAAACAACCCTTTTCTAAGATTATTTAATGAATAAACAGATTACATACCGAAATAAAGGCTATCGATCGTGTAACGGAGATTTGTCGTTTCGGAGTTATTGATGACATACCAATAAACATCAACAGACTCACCCGCGGGAATCTTGACATTTCTGACGATCGGAACGTCGTTGAAAACATAGTCATTTGCGGCGGTGACCTTGACGGTGGTTTCTACCTGCTGTTCATCGGAATAAGATGTTCCGACAACCTTGGTATACAGCTTTGCTTCACCTGCTGCTACGGGAGTAATCACACCGGTCGTCTCATCCACGGTGAAAACGCTCGTATTACCGGAGTAATAATGCGGTGTACCTATATAGTTAGCGGAATAGCCGTCTCTGGTCGGGATATTGGCGGTAGTCGCTAAGCTCGCATTATAATTGCTTCCGGTCGTGACGAAAATCGTATTGTAGTAATTGTTGATACAAGCACCGTCAACGTTGTAGGGCGGTGTATGAACCTGTGTGTTACCGTTAGTAACAGTACTTGTGAGCTGATAGACTTTGCTCTGCAGCTGGGTCTGACCGTCGCCGCCAAGATTCCACAGGGTCTGGGTACGCTTCTTCCAGTTATCAGCAGTTAAATCTGATTGTTGCTTTCCTTCAGCCCAGTTTTCACAAGCAAAGAACGCATGAGTCGCGGTCTTGGGGATATCAACATAGTAATTATAGTAGTTATCCTTTTCACCGCAATAGGTCATCTTGTAATAGGTGCCGTTGGAACCGAGGGCATCAAGGCTTTCGATCCCAGTATTGGTATCTTCGTTCCAGCAGATATAGAACTCTGTGCCGGACCAACCGTTCGGGGTATTATATTTCGGCTTTTGGAAATAGACGCGCATCGCGTCACGGGTCGAAAAAGAGGTTTTCGTCGCCAAAGAGGAATAGTCGCGATAGCTGCGGGTAGGACCGTTGACGCCGAGTGCGAGGGTACCGTTCGCTCCGCCTGTCGCACCGGTCGGGATCGACAGAGTCTTCGCATAAAGCGAAACATTCTGCTCAACAGCGCCCTGAGCGGTATTAGCAATCGTGGTGCGGAAATACTTTCTGTTATGCGTCGTGATACCGGAGCCGCTGAGACCGGTCGAGTCCGAAACCGAAGTCGTATAGGAATCCGATTTACCGGTAGTTGAGGACTTCGTCGTGATGGACACATTCATACCGTTATAGGCGGTATACACATTATCCGAATTGAGAACCATCTTTTCTCCGGACTGACTCTGAGGACGTGAGAACCATGAAAACGTCGGAACGCTCAGTATGGTTATCAACAATACGACCGCAAGTACAATCGCTAAGATGACTTTTGACTTTTTCATGGTTTCACCTCCTTAATCATCAATTAATACAACGACCATGTCGTCGTCGAACCGTCCCAAACTCCATCGGGAACAGTAAAGCAGTTCTTATCTGCGGGAATGGTCAAATCTCCGGTCTGGTTCCACTTATTGCTCCAGTTGTTAGTAGAAGTACTACCGTTCATTCTTGCAAAGATAACATTGGGATAAGAAGCGGGGACAGTCACCTTATAGTATCCGCTGCCGGCAGAGGTCATGCTGTACCAAGCTTCACCGTTGCCGTATACATAAGCAGCAAATCTTGCACTGCTTTGCGTCCAGTTAGAGTTGGGTTTCAGGTACAACTCTCTGGAAGTGATACTCCATGATAATGTCTTATTAACCGAATTCCAAGTGAATTCAACTGTAGCACCCTTCGGAGCGGCTACATTCCACTTGTTGCCGTTCGGACCCGCGGGCGTTGTATCCGTCAGGCTTGTGTTTGCGGCTGTACCGCTGCCTGCACCGTGTGTACCGGGATGGTACGCGTTGGTTCCGTCATAGATCGTTACCCACTGATCGCTACCGCCGGTAAACTTATAGGTGTAAGTATAAACACCGTTAGAGCCTGCCGTAAACTTATGCGTCGTACCGGAGACATCGCCGCCGTTGATATAACCGGTCAAGTAATAGTCAGCCTGCTGGAACTTCGCATAATAGGTTACATCAGCATCGCCAAGCGTAAAGGTGTACGAAGCGTTTGTACTCGCTGCGGTACCTGTACCGCTTGAGTTGGTATACCAACCGACAAACTTATAACCCGCGGCAGGATTCGCCTTGATCGTGACAGAAGTGTTATACTTCACACCGGTCTTAGTAACGGATGTAGCAGCTGTTTCATTTCCGTACTGAACCGTACTGCCGGTAGATCCGATTGTTCTCAGATTGACAGTATGTGTATTCGTCGTGAAGCGGGCGTAGTAGGTTAAATTATCATTCAGCGTAACCGGTGAGGTTGCCGTTGTGGAACCGGTCGCTGTCGTATAAATACCGCTGAGGGTATAGCCGGTTGAAGCTGTCGCGGAGAAGGATACGGAAGTACCCTTGTCGTAGTACTGAGGCGCATAAGAGGTTACGTTTGCATTCGATGTGTTCGTTCCGATGGTGATCGAACCGACATTCGCCGCTGTCGTTGAGGTCGTTGCAGCACCGTCGAGATACTTGACGATGGTAAGCTGACGAACTTCCTTAAACTTTGCGTAATAGACGATCTCCTTCGGTGCCTCGGTAGATGCATTGAAATTATAGGTTGCAGAGGTCGATAAAGCATTGCCTGTACCGGCAGCGTTATCGTACCATCCGACAAACGCATAATTCGTGCTCTTCACGGTCGCGTTCAGTTCGACCTTCTTACCGGGCAGCGCATGAATCGTATCATGATGCTTTGCGGTAGTGCTGGAGCTGTTGTTCGCTTCTACCTGTTGTGAAGAGGTGACTGTCGTGCCGTAATAGGAAGTAGAGGATAGCGTGCCCCATGATGAGCTCTGGCCGGTGACGAAAGCCGTCTTGATCGTGACGATATCGGGTAAAGCCCACACACCTTTACTCTTTTTAGCGCCGCCGAGATCATTATCAGCATCGCCTCCTCTGAGCTCTGTAATCACAAAGGTCGGGTCAACAGGACTTGAAGGAATCGCAGTATCTATAGATTTGAATAAAATAGTAGTACTATTCCAATGTGATGACATATTATCCGTAGTCAAGCCACTGTTGGATGACTTGAAGAACAGCGTATTATCATATTTACCGTTATAATCAAAGGAATAATGCTCGTTATCATCCAAACTGAGCTTATATAATCTACTGGCTATACTTTTATCGCCCATCCAGCACCAAGCATAGTAGTATGCTGTACCGCCGGTATCCCATCTATTTGTCGGGATCAGGGTGACATGACGCGGGGTCAGGTCGGAAATAATACCGAAGTTACTGATCGATATGTCTCCGGGAATATCAGTGGGTATCTGATAACCGGCGATATTGGGATATTGCAGCCAGACGTTGATGGTAACGATCTTGGTTTCATCCGCGGCTACGCTGAATAACTTCGCGGTGCTTCCCTTACCCTTGATATGATTAGCAAAGGATTCTACCGTAGTAGCAGCAGTCGTACCGGAGGTATTGCCTACAACGGGAGTCGTACTGGCATCATTCGCATAGATCTGCGTAAACTTCGGCTTACCGGTAGCATCGTATAAGTCGCCATGACTCATGCCTTCCGTGTACGCTGTTACAGATACTCTGATATTAGGTCCAATCGTAAAGTTCGTATTACCCGTCTGAGCTGACGATAAAGTGATCGTAGGAACCTCTGTAAAGAAGAAATCAGCATTGACATCCGCCTTCAGCTTGAAGCTGATACTCATGTAGGCAGTATTCTTATCGCTGGAATCGCCTTTTCTGAAAGAATTAACAACAGTACTATTGGGCGAGCCCTCATATTTCGCGGTATTTGAATTTGTAACCTTCGGGAAGAACATCTTCTCACCGTCGGCGCTTGAACAGGGAGCGAAGTGCATATCGCCCGCCTTCTTGAAATAATCCGCAAGGTCGATGGTTCCCTTACCTTCACCGATCATCGCCTCGGTAAAGACGTAGGAGTCGATCACCAGGGGATCTTCCTGATTATTCGCATTACGCGTAGCGATCTTGATCGAAGAAACCGTCTCTACCCACGCAAAGGTGGCGACTGTCAAAATCGCAATGATCTCAACGAGGATGACAATTGAAATCGCAAGATTCTTCATCCCGTTCCTGCCGGAAAAAGCCGAAAGCAACTTCTTACGCTTGTTATTCAATTGTATCACCCCCTGTAAATGAGATTCATTATGAGTTGAGAACCATTACGTCATCATTATTGATATAATAATTGGCGTTATAGGTAGCCTGTGCCGGTACTACAAACGTACTTGTTACAGAGAAATCTTTGTAGCCGGTACCGCTTGAATTTGTGATATAGAAGCCGACGATCTCATCATTTGCGGCTAAGGTACCGGACCATGTAAAGCGATTGGTGCTACCGGAGGGAACTGTTAACTGATAGTTTCCGCCGTCCTGCGTCCAGAACCACAGCTGATCATGACTGTTAGTAACATTAGTATATATCCATGGCTTGTTTGTGGTTTCAACAGCTACATTCACCAGGCACGAGGTCGTCGTACCGCCGGAACCGCCGCCTGAGGAAGAAGTAGCCTCTGTACTGCCGGACGCCGACGTGGGAGAAGTGCCTCCGCCGGAGGACGAACCGGATGTAGTCCAGTAACCAACACAGGGAGCGAGTCGCTCGGAGGTGGTATTCGTCACGCTGTAGCCGTTACCGTGTTTAGCGGTGTAAATCAAAGAATTGTACCGGTTGCCGTTGGAATCGGTAAACTGGCGGGTCGTTTGCAGATCCATAGAACCGCTGTCATACCAGTTGCTGTCTGAAATATTGGAAGCCGTGATCCATGTGGCTATATCCGACGTGGTATGCCACGCATTATAGATGGTGCCCTGTGTGCTGCCGTTCGTCCGAGACAGTCGGTAAAAAGATATTTTAGAGACTACTTTCTTCGGAATCTTGCAGGTCCATGTGTAAGTCTCGGAATTCGACTTCGTCATAATGACCGTCTTCCAACGCTTGGGGGTCTCATCCGAATAGGGATCCT
>CAMVDB010000036.1 GCA_947166135.1 uncultured Clostridia bacterium
TTTGTGCTGATGAATACCGCTTCTATCCAGCTGATCCCCACGACCGTTGCGGCGCTGAGAAAGAACTACGGCTCCCGCGAGCCCTTTGACATCCTTGTGTGCGTATGGCTGACGTCGATCGCGGCGCTGGCGGCGGGCTTGCTCTCGTCAAAGCTCTTCGGGAGGTGGTCGCGACGGACGCGGTAGTCCCGGTGATGATCGTCGCGCTGTGTATTTATGCGCTGATGTGCCGTGTTGATATCTTTCAAAGCTTTGTAGAGGGCGTGAAGGACGGCATGACGACGGTGAAACTGATCGCGCCGACGATGATCGCGCTCCTGATCGCGGTGGGTACGCTGAAGGCGTCGGGGGTGTTCGACCGCTTGGCGGAGCTGGTACGTCCCGCGGCTGAGGCGGTAGGGTTCCCTGCCGAACTGGTACCGATGGGTCTGCTGAGACCGGTCTCCGGCTCGGGCGCCACGGCACTGCTGACGGGAATTTACGAGCACAGCGGTCCCGACAGCTTCGTCGGCAGGTGCGCGTCGGTCGTCGCAGGCTCGACCGAGACGACGTTCTATGCCGTTACGATGTACTTCGGAGCGGCGGGTATCAAAAAAATCCGCCATACGCTTGCGTCGGCGCTGCTGGCGGATTTTACGGCGATCGTGATGAGCGTCGTCACGGTGAACTGGTTGATGGGATGACCGCTCATGATGATCGTTTTCAGTTTTTATAGAAGATCTGATCGGGATAGCGCGACTGTACGGTGATGAAGCCGTCACTCAGTTTGAAGGTGTATTCCCAACCGCCGTGATCCTGTGCGCCGCCGATCTCGGATGCGATCGTACCGTCGGCATTATCGAATTCCATCTCGTAGTCGATATCCATCCAGCTGCCCGACTCACTCTGCTTGTGAAAAACAAGGCTCAGCCCGTTTTCGGTCACGCTGTGGATGCTCAGGCTCGCGCCGTTTTCCGCCGTCCATGTACCCAGCCACGGGGACGAGTCGCTTTCGATCCGCTTGCCGTCATGCTCGTATGCTTCGGACAGTACCTTCTGTTCCCATGAGGTATAAGGTTCGGTAGCGGGATGATCGAAGGTGGTATGGTTCTCGTCGATATAGCGGATCATACGGTCATCCTTAAAGTAGAGCCGGTGTTCTTCGGTACCGTCAAAGACAAACGCGAAGATCAGCTTGCCGTTGTGATAGCGGTAATCCCGCGCGTAATCCCAGCCGTTTTCGCCCTTTGTGAGCTCTCGGCGGGTGTCGTCACTGCCGGGCGTATAGTAGCAGGCGCGGATCCATTCAATCTCTGAATCGATCTCTTCGGGCGTGATCGAGAAGGGCTTTTCGGTGGGGGCGGGTTTGGTCGCCTCAGTTGCTTTCTCCGTAGGCTTTTCCGTTTCTGCTGTCGTCTGCGGCTGTGAATTGGGAGCGACCTTGGGAGCGGGCTTTTGATTATTGGAGAGGAGCAGGATCAGCACTGCGATGCTGATACATAATAATACCGCGATTATAATGAGCACGATCGGGAGGAGCTTCCTTCGGTTGTGCTCTTTTTCGGTATTATTTGCGATGGGCGGGATCGGGCTTTGCTGTACAGGCGCGCCGCATCGGGTACAGAATCTTTGGCTTTCGTTGATCGGATTGCCGCAGCGGGGGCAAGTCATACTATCACTCCTATATCAAAGACGGATCGGTCTTTCCGCTAACATTTTAGCAGAAAGCGATGTGTAAAGCAACGAAATCTTCATCTTTTTATTGACGGACAGGAACAGCTGTTTGATTTGACATTCGATGAATGAGAGAGTATAATACTATCTATATAATGAGGTTCTATACTATTTGATTGCCTGAACGGTGTATTTATTGAGCAGATAACGGACGGTGTTGCTATGAAAAATAAGAGAAAAACATCATGGATCGCGGTTCTGGTCGTCAGTATCGCGGTGCTGACGGTCGGTTCGTTCTTCCTGATCCGATATTTCCAGCAGAAGAATGTATCGCATACCGATTTTGCTCCTACCGGCGCGACGACGGATTACGCGACGAAGGAGCCTACCGAAGCCCCCGATCCGAACGCTCCCACCGAGCGACCGACGCTGCCGAAGTCGACCAGTCCGTGGGTGGATAAGGTTGCGCAATTCAGCGGCTTCAACGTCGATTTCAACGAGCTCAACGAGATCAATACCGACGTTTACGCGTGGATCTATATTCCTAACACCAACGTCGATTATCCCGTCGCCCAGAGTATCGCTGACCGCGATGATTCCTTTTACCTGAGCCATAATATCTACCGCCAGTACCAGTTTTCGGGTACCATCTATTCCGAGGTGCAGAACCACATCGATTTCCACGATCGTGTAACGGTGCTGTACGGTCATAATATGCTCAACGGCTCGATGTTTGCTTCACTGCATAACTTCGAGGATCAGAGCTTCTTTGATGAGAACAATACCATCTTCATCCTGACGAAGGACAGAGTCTTTACGTACCTCGTCTATTCCGTATATACCTATGATGACCGCCACATCCTCAATTCTTTCCATTTCGAGGATGATAAGGTGTTCAGATCCTATCTTGATGATACGCTGGATCCGCATACCTACAGCGGCTTGGTTCGCAAGGGCGTCAAGCTGGATCTGAACAGTAAGATCCTGACGCTCAGCACCTGTACCAACGGTGCGGCAAATACACGTTTATTAGTACAGGGGGTGCTGATAGATGAACAATACCGATGATGAAAAGAGCCTGGATCGCCCTCAGTCCGGTGAGGATAACGGTCAGCCGATGAGTGCCGAGACGGAGAAGTCCGATCCGGATTATTTGAAGATCTCGGTGATCAATTCCGAAGACTTCGGCTATATCATTCCGGATGAAACCTATAAACAGCATCACAGAAAGCATCGTCACCACCATCATCATCACCGCCATCACTCCTCTTCTCAAACCTCGACTACGGAAACCGGGGATACAACGGAAGACTACGTATTCCCCGAGAAGCGCCGCCGTTCAAAGCGCAGTAAGTGGCGCCGTATGGCATGGTGGAAGAAGACGCTGATCATTATTCTGTCGATCCTGCTGGTGCTGGTCATCGTATTCGGCTCGGCATTCTTTATCATGCGTGAGATCGGCCGCAGCCGTATGCACAATTACGATGCGATCGAGATCGTCCCGCCGACCGAGCAGGAGATCGTGATGGATATCGACAACAATGGCCGTGTTATCCACTATGACGGTAAGTCCTATATCCTGAATGAGAATCTGGTCGGTATTACCTTTATCGGCGCGGATGACAGCACGATCGACGATGAATACCGCCGTATGGCTGACGCGATCTATATGCTGACGGTCGATACCGTGACCGGCGCCGTGAAGGTGCTGGGCGTTTCCCGAGACACGATGACGGATGTCAACCGTTATTCTGTGGAGGGCAGGTTCATCGACACTACCCGCGAGCAGATCTCCTACTCTTACTCCTATGGCAACGATACGGTCAAAGGCGGTCAGAATACCAACGCCTCACTGTCGAAGCTTTTCTTCGGTCTTCCGATGCAGAACTACTTTGCGATCAATCTCGATGCGCTGTATGATCTGAACGAAGCGGTCGGCGGCGTGACCCTGACGTCATCGATCACCTTCGAATCACCGGAGGACGGTCGAACCATCAGCGAGGGCGAAACTGTTACCCTGCACGGTAAAGAGGCAGATCGATATATCCGTACCCGTGATACGAGCAAGCTTGATTCCAACAACACGCGTATGGAGCGCCAGCAGCAGTATATCCGCGCTTTCCTAAGCTCCATCGTCCCCGCCGTCAAGAAGGATATCTCTACGATCGGATCACTGTATAATGTAGTGAACGCCAATTCCGATTCGAATCTGAATCTCACGGATATCACCTACCTTGCTTCTTCCGTTCTGCCGAAGCTGAGCGGAGCGAGTCAGATCGAGTATGTCACCCTTAAGGGCGACCTCACCGCCGGCGAGCATCCGGAGATGAACGTCACCAACGATCAGGCGATCCGTACCATGCTCGACGTGTTCTATCTGCCGTATTCCTGATCAATCGAATCATTGTAAGCGCCTTTCCGTGACAGGGGAGGCGCTTTTTCGCACCGGAACAGGTGATTCCCGACACTTTGAAAAAAACTGTTGAAAAGCGTCGTATCTTGTGATATGATAACTGTGTATCAATATATATTGATTGTACGGAGGATAATGATATGAAAAAATTCATCATTATTTCAACCATTCTCATCCTTCTCGCGGCAGGAGCCTTCGGCTATTCTCTGTATCATTACATGAGCGTGACGGGTATGCTGAATCAGGAGCCCGTCCAGAGAGTTATCGTGACCGAGAAGCAGAATGCGTCCGAAAACCCGAACGCGACCGAAGCGCCCGCGGCAGGTATGGCTGATACCGCGGGCGGCGGTCTGTTCGCGGCAAATATGCAGAAGGCTGCGGACTACGTCAATACCCTCTCGAAGGAACAGATGGTCGGTCAGGTCATCCTCGGGGTGTGCGCCGACTCGACGACCGCCGCTGCTCAGATGAATCAGTATTCTCTCGCGGGAATGCTTTTTCAATATTCGAATTTCCAGTCTATGACTCCCGATCAGGTCGCCGAGGCGCTCACTGCCATCCGTACCCAGACGACCGTAAAGCCGATCTTAGCGGCTCAGGAGGAGGGCGGTACCTATACCACGATCTCCGATCTCCCCGGATATACCGAATATGATTTCAACGCCCCGCGCTATATCTTCACCTCCGGCGGCTTACAGGCTGTCGAGAAGGCGGAGCTCGAGAAGGCGGAGATGCTTAAGAAATCCGGCTTCAATCTCAACCTCGCGCCGGTGGTCGATTTCTGTACCGACGCTTCCCAGATGATGTATTCCCGTTCGATCGGCGACGATATCGATACGGTAGGGGCTTTTGCGGAGTATGCGGGCAAGTTTGTACAGGCGAAGGGCGTGTCCGTCGCCTTGAAGCACTTCCCGGGCTACGGTACCATCCCGTCCTCATACGGCTATGAGGCGGTCGAGGATGACCGTACCGCCGAGAGCATCCGCAATACCGATTATACGCCGTTCAAGAAGGGCGCTGCCGCAGGAGCTCACTTTGTCATGATGTCCAACGTTGTTGTGAAGAACATCGACGCGACCCATACTGCCGCCCTTTCTCCGACGCTCCATAAGGAATTGCGTGAGACGGTCGGCTTCAGCGGTCTGATCATGACCGATCTGCTCGACGGCGACGGCGTGGATTTTACCGCTTATGCCGACGGCAAAAAGCCCGTTGTTCAGGCGCTTTTGGCAGGCAACGATATCGTTTTCGTGAATGACTATGCGACCGCTCATGCCGATATCCTCGCGGCGGTGAACGCCGGTACGATCACCGAGGAACAGCTCAAGGCAGCCTGTACCCGCGTGATCGCCTATAAATACACCGCCGGTATCATGAGCTGACGGAAGCTTATCAAATATATTACGACTCCTCCCTGACCGGTTTATGCTTGTCAGGGAGACTTTTATGAGAAGAAGGGTTTTGAATGGATGAAAAGTTGAATGAGCTTCTCGAGAGGATCGTGAACCTTTCCACCGAGGAGAAGTACGACCTGATCGAACAGAGCTATATGGAGATCCGCGACGATTTCCGAGATTTTGACGACAGCGGAGAGATGCCCGTTCTTGCGGCTCTTGCCGCCGTAAACGGCGAGGTGACCTATTCCGAGCGGATGGCGGTACGCCGCGTGCTCGCGATGGAGGGGATCACGATGGATGACGATCAGCTCAAGCGCTTTTTCATGAATTCGATGGCGCATGAGCGCTTCTGCAAGCTTTCTTCCTTTTCCCGAAGGCTTGATGACGATAAGCGCGCCGCGCTCTTTACCTTCACCGCCGCGATCTGCTCCTGTGATAACCGTATCGATGAGAAGGAGTATGATTATCTCTACCATTTGGTGAATGATTGATTCGGTTTCGGTATAAATATTCGTAAATGTCGGATTTCCTCACAGCGGGAGATCCGATTTTTTTCGTATCGTCCGGATTATGGTACAGTTTATATGAAAAGCGACGAAAAACTTCGGATAAATATTACAAAAATTTAAACCTTTAATTCTTATACGGAAACACAACATTTTTCTATACCATTATAATAATGATGTGTAATTCTAATGTGGAGATTTATGGTTTTCCCGACGTATCATCTTACAAAACGATGAAGATTTGCATTGGAAAATCTGAAAAGGAGGGAAATATTTGCAACATTCTTATCACAAGAAAGCGACGTTAAAGAATCGCACGCTCAGTATGCTTCTGGCTGTTGCGCTGATTCTGTCTGTTCTTGCGGTCGGATTCGGAGTTACCTCGTTTGCCGATTCGGTAGCGAGAACCTACTACTTCGATACCTCGCAGAACTACGACTGGAATCCGTCCGGCTCGGGTGAAAGCCTTGTCGCGACCTTTACGAACAGCAGCGGCGCTCAGGTCGGCGGTACCGTCACGCTCAGCGCTGTCGGCTCCAACCTGTATCGTGTCAGCGCTCCTGCGGGCGCCGAGAACATCCAGCTGTATGTTCAGAGCAACACGATGCCCCCGAGCGCACCTGCCGCGAATACCAAGCGCGTGTTCTTTAACAACAAACCGAACTGGCACACGCCGTCCGTCTACGCCTTCAACGGCGACAGCGACAACAACGGCTGGCACAGTGACGCCGGTAAGATGACCCGCATCGGCTCGACGAGCTACTATTACTTCGACGTGCCGACCCGCTACGGCTGGATCATCTTCAACGACGGCGTGACCGCGAACAGCTCCAACGGCAACGGTCAGACCGAGGATATCAAGCTGTCCTCGGCGGGTGATAACCCGGTCTTCTCCAAGGGCTCGGGCACCTCGTGGGACACCGCTCCCTACTACCGCCAGTACGCGAATGTATCGCTCAGCTCACGCCCCTCGGGCGCGAACGAGATGTACGCGCTGGATAACGGCACGGTCGTATTCAGTAAGTACGCGTATACAGGCTCCGATCCCCGCAGCTTCTCGCAGGGCGACCAGATCTACCTGTATGCTCCCAGCTGGGCGAGCGCGAATGTGACATGGGACCTTGACGACCCGTATCACATCGCTGTTGCGATGACGCCTACCACCGTCAACGGTGAGGGCGGCTTCTTCACTGCGACGGTTCCGCGCGGCGCGAAGATCCAGTTCAGTTATAACTATGCTTCGTCCAACCCCACCACCTACACCACCGGCAGCGACAGCAACTGTTATAACATGAGGAACTCCGCCAACATCTGGTGCAAGCCGCAGGACGCTGTCAGAGGTGAGCTCACGGACTATTCCGCCCCTGTGGAGTCTTCGGGTCACAACTCGAAGGACGCCTTCTGGGTCGACGCCGTGTACTACGACTACCTCTCCGACACCGAGCTGTCCAACGGCTGGCTCAAGCCCATCCAGGCGGGTACCGGACACAACAGCTCCAACGACGACTGGTACGAGCACTATCAGTTCAACAACTTCATCAGCAGTTACGCAAACACCAACGGTGTGACCATGCCGCTGTATTTCGGTAACTTCTGTAACACGCCTAAGTCCTACGGCGCGGACTACGAGGGCCTACAGCCTCACGGCGGCCCCTACGGTAACGCGATCAACGGACTGAAAAACTTCTATTACTACGTCAACAACTCCAACGGTCTGACCAACCGTCACTTCGCGGTTCAGGGACTTGCCGGCTCCTCGCTCGACGCGGACGGCAACATCCTGTATGCCTCCGGTGCGCGGATGCCGTACTTCGACAGTACCTGGCTGAAGAACAACACCGTCAACCAGCGCTCCATCGGTACGACCGTCCGTTCATCCTTCCCGTTCCGCACCAGCGTGACCGGCAAGGGCACCAGAGAAGAGGTCACGACCTACAAGTTTGACTCCCAGGGTGCGAAAGACAACGTATTCTTCAACTGGGACGGCGCGAACAACGCCCCCGGTCATGTCGGATACGGTCAGGGTACTTCCTACGGCGTCCAGGACGGTCTGAAGTACTTCATGTACGGCGAGGACACCGACCAGGATACCGGCAAGAAGTATAAAGAGAGCACCTACTACGGTATCTTCCCCTTCAACAAGCCCTCCGGCAGCAACGGCAGCGGCAACAACAATCTTGACTACGGCTTCGGCATCAAGATGGAGATGGACTTCCGTATCCCGGCGCACAACGGCGTCAGCGGCGTCCTCCCGAACGGTCAGGATTGTACCTTCGAGTTCTCCGGCGACGACGATCTGTGGGTATACATCACCGAGTATAACGACGACGGCAGCTTAGGCAACTCCTATCTGGCGCTCGACCTCGGCGGTAACCACAAGAAGGCTGAGGGTAAGATCAACTTCCACACCATGCAGGCGACTACCGCCAAGATCGACAACAGCATCCAGACACAGGCTGCCCAGGCTAAGACCGATATCAACTTCAAGAGTGATACCATGTACTTTGAGGACAGCTACAACTGGGGCTCGATGTGGATGCACGCGTGGAGCGGCGAGAATAAGGACTTCCAGATGGGCTCTGTCACCATCAACGGCAAGAAATACTTCACCGCGACCAAAGCCCAGATGGGCAGCGCCCAGAACTTCCTGGTGCAGAAGGCGAACGGCGACTGGAACAACAAGTCCGCCGATGCGACCGTTAAGGCTCATTACGGCAACGTCAGTTATTCCAATAACCCGAACTGGATCGACAGCATGACCACCGACGTCAGCGGTACCTCCGCTGCGCAGGGTCTGACCTACACCTCCAGCCCGGTTTATGTCAACGGCGGCAGCCCGCTCGATCCCAACAAGACCTATCACATGAGCGTCTTCTACATGGAGCGCGGTTACTTAGAGTCGAACTGTAAGATCGAGTTCACCATGACGCCCGCCAACAACGACCTCAAGGTTAAGAAGAACATCAACACCGCGAACGTGAACCCCGGCTTGCGCAGCGATGTTGAAGCAAAATCCTTTAACTTTACCACCACCGAGAACAGCGCGGTTAACACGAGCGCGGCTTATCGCCTCAACAGCGAGTCCGCGACCCGTACCGTCAGCAGCAGCGGCGTTTACAGCCTCAAGGATGACGATGTCGCCGACTTTGACAACCAGTATATGACCGGCAGCAAGCTGATGGTAAAGGAGACCCTTCCCAACACCGGTATGCGTTATAATACCCCTGTGTGGGAGGTCATCAACAACAGCAACGGTGACCTGATAGCCAACGGCAGTGGCGCACAGACCGACGTCTTTGACTTCAGCAACGCCGATAACTCCTATGTCACCCGCCAGGTGAACTTCACGAACACCCCGCAGGTACAGAATCTGAACATCGAGAAGCACATCGTGGATGAGAACGGTCAGCAGGTCAACCTGTCCGACCAGTTCGAGTTCAAGCTCCTCGTAAACCTCAAGGGCAACACCTACAGCTCTGCTACCGCGAGCGAGTTCAAGCCCTACCGTCTGCGCTACGTCGCGCATACGGCTGACGGCAACGTCACCCTGTATACCGGCGACGACGGACTGTTCCGCTTCATGTCCGACGACACGATCACGGTTTCCGGTCTGCCCGTCGGCGCGAGCTATGTGCTGATCGAGAGCCCCAAGGCAGGCTATATGCCCTATAAGGTGAACGGCAACGACTTCAACGGCACCTTCACCTCGGTCATGAGCAACACCGGCGAGAACGTCAGCATCACCAATAAGCAGAAGCCCATCACCACCTCGATGAAGATCCGCAAGTTCGTCGAGAAGTCCGAGGGTGCTTCTGTCACCGATTACTATTATGTAAACGGCAGCCTCTTCAGCTTTACCGCTGAGGGTCTGGGCGAGGTCGAGTTCAAGTCGGACGGCTCCCTGACCAAGGACGCTTCTTCGATGACAAAGACCGTCGGTACCACCGACGCCAACGGCGAGGCGACCTTCTCAAACAGCGGCGCGTCTGACAGCTTCCTTAAGTTCAACCAGCCCGGCACCTACGCGTTCAAGATTTATGAGAGCGACAAGGTCAACGGCAACACCGCTGATTACATTGATCAGGAGCTTTACGGTACGAGCTATTTCACGACCTATAAGCACGATTTCAGCACGGACAGCACCGTATATCTGGCGCTGTTCACCGTAACGCCCGATCCGAGCAACGTGACCGAGCTGATCGTTGAGGATCCCGTCTACTACAAGTACAACGGCACCGGCGCGATTAACCGCTCCGCGTTCACGGCGGACAAGATCCTGACCTCCGGCGACATGACCTACAGCGGCGACTCGGTGATCCCCGAGTTCGTCAACGACGTCAAGAACGGCTCCGTCAAGGTCGTCAAGTCGAACGACTCCCAGGGCACCAACAAGCTCAGCGGCGTAGAGTTCTCACTCTACAAGGTCGACTACGACGGCGATGAGGCGAACGTCACCTCTTCACGCTTAGTTGACACGCTTGACACGAACACCGACGGTATTGCGCAGTTTACCAACCTCGACCTGTATGAGCTCAGCGAATACGGCGATTACGAGGGTAAGCCTGCTTACCAGTGGTACGCGCTGCAGGAGACCAAAACCAAGGACGGCCACGTTCACAACAAGACCATTGCTTACTTCACCCTCCCGATGGTCGATTCACAGTCGGGCGAGCTGAAGTACGATATCACCTTTGACTATGTCAACGGCGCGATCAAGAATCCCGAGACCGCCGGCTCCGGCATGGCGGCTGTCAAGTATACCGGTCTTGCGATCATCGTGCTCGCTTCTGTCCTGCTTGCGTCTTATGTTCTCTTCAACAAGAAGAATAAGAAGAGAGCACACGCTCCCGCTCACCTGAAGAAATAATCGATCCGTCGTCAATTATCATTATGAGAAATGGGCGTACACGCCCGATCTCAACCGATGCGGATGACAACAATTGTTTTTAATTATTTTTAAATATTCAAAAAGGAGAAAAAAACATGACAACATTTAAGAGAATCATGGCTGTTGTACTGGCAGTTATGCTCATCGCTTCCATCGGCATCATCGGCGCTTCCGCTGCCGGCGAAAAGCTCATCATCAAGGGTAAGACCAACTTCACCTTCGACGTATACAAGGTTGCTTCCTTAAAGAGCACCGTTAACGGCGAGTATGATTTCACCGGTCTGGACACCGAGACCTCCGTCCAGAACTTCATCAAGGCTACCGACGACGCCAACCACAAGGTTGACAACAAGACCCTGCTCGAGACCCTCGACGCTGCTACCACTCCCGGTAACAAGCTGACCACTCTGACCAGCGAGACCGGCTACGAGATCACCGAGCCCGGTATCTACTATGTCAAGTACACCGGTTACACCGGCTCCGGCGATGCTGAGGTCACCAAGAACTCCGCTATCGTATGGCCTGTTTACTCCGACGGCTCCTGGAGCTACGGCACCGGCACTCCCGCTACTTACACCGTAGACCTCGCTTCCAAGACCAACTCCGAGTATGTCACCAAGTACTTCGTAGGCGACACCGCTCTCGCGATCGGCTCCAAGACCGTTGCTCAGGGCGACGTTGTTGACTTCGTTCTCGAGGCGAATATCGTAGGTAACAAGGAGAACAAGGTTGACCGTTTTGAGATCTGGGATAAGATGTGCGCAGGTCTGCAGTACAACAACGACATCAAGGTTTACTATGATTCCATCTCTGCTGCTAACGAGACCAACGACTTCAACACCCCCGCTCCCACCAAGATCACTACCGATACCGATTACATCACCAACGCAGGTCTGAACGCTGCCGATACCGCTCACTACAACGGCGGCGTACAGTTCGCTATCACCGCTAAGGATACCGTTCTGGATGCTGACGCTTTCTACAACCACACCAAGGTTTATGTCACCTACTCCGCTACCGTTCTGAACACCGCTAAGACCGGTGCGATCGGCAACCCCAACAAGGACGGTCTGGTTTACAAGTACGGCACCGAGGCTAACCCCACTCCCGTACAGGGCCGTGAGGTAACCGTATTCACCGCTTCCGTCTCCGCTAAGAAGGTCAACGGCGCTAAGGCTGACGCTCCTCTCGCAGGCGCAATCTTCGGTCTGTACAACCGCGACAACAACACGCTGCTCGCTCAGGGTACCTCCGACACCAGCGGTAACATCGTCTTCAAGAAGGTGAACACCGATACCGAGAGCATCAAGCTCGGCAAGGGTAACTACAGAGTAGCTGAGATCTCCGCTCCCGACGGCTTTGCTAAGACCACCGCTACCTATGACTTCGAGGTTACCGACGCCAGCGCTAAGACCGGCACCGCTATCTTCGAGGCTAAGGACGCAGGCAAGGCAGGCATCCAGAACTTCCCGACCAAGATGCCCGAGACCGGCGGCGCAGGCACCCTGATGTTCACCCTCATCGGTGCAGGCCTCGTTCTGCTCGCAGGCGCTATGTTCGTCATCATCATGAAGAAGAGAGCTTCTTCCAAGTAATTGACGAAGAATAACAGCATATAACATCCTACCGCAGCGCTTCGGCGCTGCGGTTTTGCTGTTTATAACTGTCATTGCGAGCGCATACAGATTGTCATTGCGAGGCTCCCCCCAAGGAGCCGTGGCAATCTCAACCTTATTTGCTCGTTGCAAACTCCCGATATCCCTGTATCTGTCACTGCAACCGGTATTTCCGACCGGGGGATTCCCACGGGGATAAATCCCCTCGGAATGACGCCTCTGTTGCAGCGCAAGCGACGCGGGAACCTCAACCGCCCGGTAAGGCTCCCTTTGGTAAAGGGAGCTGTCCCCGAATGGGGACTGAGGGATTGTATAAATGGAGCAAAGCGACCAACCGATTAATACTCATTGCAAGGACGTATTAATCGTCATTGCGAGGCTCCCAAAGGAGCCGTGGCAATCTCAACCGATTATAAAAGCATACGTGCCCGGTGTATAAAGGTGCACGCGCCTATTGAAAAAACGGGGGAGAAGTACTATAATAGTATAGTATCTTCATCCGGAATCAGCGGCGGCAGCTATGACCGTCCGTGATCCGGTATCACAGTAAAGGAAGTCATGATGAAAAAAGCTTTACCCCTGATCGCGGTACTTCTGATATTTTTGGTAGGCGTCGGCGTGCTGGTCTATCCGCTTGTCAGCTCCGTCGCCAATAATGTCGCCGCACGACAGGGTGCTCAGGAATACGAGGTCTCGGTCGATCAGATGGACGAGACCGAGATCAATAAAATGCTCGAAGAGGCGCGCAAGTATAACGAGGGTCTGCACCGCGTGATCCTGACCGACCCGTTCGACGAGTCGACCTACGCCCTCATCGGCGGAAACTATACCGAGATCCTCAACGTCAACGGCACCGGGCTGATCGGCTATGTCGATATCCCTAAGATCAACGTTTACCTTCCGATCTTCCACGGTACCTCGCTGGAGGTACTGTCTGTCGGCGCGGGTCATCTGGAGCATACCGCATTCCCGATCGGCGGCGAGAGTACCCACAGCGTTATTTCGGCGCATACCGCCTATCCAACCCAGACCTTCTTCGACTATCTGACCGAGATGGAGCTCGGCGACGAGTTTTATATCCATGTACTGAATCAAACGCTGAAGTATGAGGTTGACGATATCAACGTCGTCTTGCCCGATGACACCAAGAACCTCTATATCGTGGACGGCGAGGATCACGTCACCCTTTTGACCTGTACGCCTTATTCGGTCAACACCCACCGACTCCTTGTACGCGGCACCCGCGTGCCGTATACTCCCGAAAGCGGAGAGAAGACCGCGAACCTTAATTTCAGCGAGGGCGCGATCTATTTCCTCGGCTATAAAGTCAGCTATACCGTCGCGGCGCTGGTGATGGGCGGCTTTGTGCTGTTCGTCGCGATCGTCGTGATCCTGATCATCCGAATCAACCGCAGAAAGAAGAGGGGAGAGCACCATGAAGCTTAAGGTTTTCGCGATCATCGCGACAGTTATCCTGCTTGTCGGTCTGGGCTTTCTGCTGTTCCCGCCGATCTCTAATTGGATCGGACAGATGACCGCCGACGCCGAGACGAAGAAGTTCGATTCCGCCGTCGAGAGCACGGTCGATTCCGTTACGTCGGACGAAGGCAGAACGATCACCACCGCCGCTCAGGCGAAGGAGGCGGGGATGGTCGATGACAAGGGCCGTCCCGTCGACAGCAAAGGAAATCTGGTCTATTTCAAGATGGATCTGGATCGCCTGTACCGCGACAGCGTGAATTATAACCGGGAGCTTCTGACCCGTCAGGGCAAGGAGGACACCACACATTATGAGTACGCGGTATTCAATCTGCGGGATTACGGTATCTCGGACGGTATCTACTGCTATATCACCATCCCCGATATCAGCCTGAGACTGCCGGTGTACCTTGGCGCGAATGACCTGATGATGAGCTACGGCGCCGCGCATCTGTACGGTACTTCTCTTCCTGTGGGCGATGACGATATCACCTGCGGCTTTGCGGGGCATACGAACTATATCGGCAGAATCTTCTTTGACAATATCCGCGCGCTGGATATCGGCAGCGAGGTTCAGATCACCACATGGTGGGAGAAGACTACCTACCGCGTGATTGACTACAAGATCGTCAAGCCCAGCGATTCCTCCGATCTCGTGATCGAGCATGATAAGCAGCGCCTGACGCTGATTACCTGTATCTCCGACGGCGAAGGCGGCTTTGACCGATATCTCGTTATCTGTGAAAAAGCGCAGAAGAATGGAAAATAAGGTTTCCGCCGCGTAATATTTGTGCATTATGACGTTTTTTCAAAAATATAGTGATAATACCATATTTTATTTCAATATTGTAATTATAATTCGTCGATATTAATATTTTTTTACAAAAACTGTAGTTGACAAGACCTCTTGAAGAGATTATAATAAAACTCGTATAAGTGCCTTAGTGTGCCCTCGCGTATGACTGCGGAGCAGCCAAGGTACGGTACAATATGTTTTTGGATCTGCGCTTTAGGGCGGAGACAAGAGCATCCGCCGCCCGGGATTTCGGGCGACATATACGCATCCCGGACAGAGGAATTCTGTCCCCGGTATATGAAAGCTGTGGGATATAGTAATATACCGGTATGAAACACATCCCGCAAATATTTGAAAGGAGCTTGGTCATGAACAAGCGAATCTTATCTATCTTGCTTTGTTTAATGCTGGTTGCTTCTTTACTGGTATTGGCCGTACCGGTAAGCGCTGCGAACAACGTAGAGCTGAAAGTAACCACAGATAAAACAAATGCAAACCCCGGTGACGAAATCACTGTCACCGTAACCATGGGACCTGTTGAAAAAGTAGGTACCATCCAGATGGTAATGGACATCCCCGAGGGTCTTACCTATGTAGCAAACTCCGGTCAGTTACTTACCACCAAAGAAGCTCTGGGCTATGACACCTTCGATTGGACTGAAGTTTCCAAGATGATCAACGGTGTTTCTTCCCAGGATAACTATGCGAGCACTACCGACACTGTTCTGGGTTCTTACAAGGTCAAGGTTGACGATGACGCTTCCGGCAACTACACCATCGGCCTTACCAACCTCGAGTTCGGCGATTGCAAAACATGGGTCGAGATCACTGACGAATTCCATGTCACTCCCGCTACCGTAACCGTCGGCGGTTCTCAGGAAGAGACCGAGGCTCCCACCGAGGCTCTCGATCCCACTGAGGCTCCCACCGAGGCTCCCGCGACTGAGGCTCCCACCGAGGCTCCCGTCCCGACTGAGGCTCCCACCGAGGCTCCGACTGAGGCTCCTCATGTTCATAGCATGAGCTTTGTCCCCGAAGTTCCCGCTACCACAGAGAAGGACGGCGTTCGTGCTCACTATGTGTGCTCCGATCCCGGCTGTGCAGGCAAGTACTTCGCAGACGCTACCGGTTCTGTTGAGCTTTCTGCTGAAGATCTGGTAATCCCGAAGATCGTTCCTACTGAGGCTCCCACCGAGGCTCCCGTCCCGACTGAGGCTCCCACCGAGGCTCCCGTCCCGACTGAGGCTCCCACTGAGGCTCCTGTCCCGACTGAGGCTCCCACCGAGGCTCCTGTCCCGACTGAGGCTCCCACCGAGACTCCTGTAGTTGATCCTACCGAGGCTCCCACTGAGACTCCCGTAGTTGATCCCACCGAGACTCCCTCCGAGGCAGCTCAGGATCCCACTGAGGTCGTAACTCCTACTGAGGGCGCTACCGAGGCTGCTACCGAGGCTGCTACTCAGGCTGCAACCACTCCCGCTACCAAGGATCAGGCTACTAAGGATTCTTCCAAGAGCACTACCTCTCCCAAGACCGGTGACAGCACCAACATGTATCTCTGGATGCTGATCATGATCGCGTCTATGGTTGGCGCAGGCGCAGTTCTGTACACTGCTAAGCGCAAGGGTATCTTCACAAAGTAATTTGTAATCCCTGAGACTAAGGGCGGCGACGGTTATCCGCCGTCGCCCTGATGTTTTCAGCCTTTAGCTCTCAGCCTTCTGAGGGTTAAATGATGAAAATATCGTTTATCCGACTGAATCCATATCGAAGCTTTGCGCCTGTCGTTTCGGCGGGCGCTGTTTTCTTAAATACACTGTAAAAGGATTGATTTCATGAAACACACGGAACAAAATGCTGCGAAAGCCAAATCCCCCGAAAAGAAACAGAGCCAAAAGTACATCGTGATCGGTGTTTTGGCGGTTCTGGCAGTGATCATTGTGGTCGCTCTGGTCGTTCTGCTCAGAGGCTGCACCGGTCCTTCGGGTACGAACGGTAACTACGAGGGCTCTTTCACCTCGCCTAACTCCGTACTGGGTTATTCGAACGGTCAGATCCCGACTACCGGTAACCGCCATGACGTTACCGTTACCGGCGACGGCGGTCCCGACGCGATGGAGGTCATGGGTAACTGGCGTATAGATGAGGTCACGGTCTATAAGTTTGACGGCTACGGCAGAGGCGTTATGCTGACCGCTGTCGATAACTATACCTTCGCCTATTCTGCGATCAACGGTCATCTGATCATCGACTTCGATGTAGACAACGCGATGGACAGCGATTATACCTATAAGGTCAACGGCAATAAGATGACGATTTCCCGCAACGGTCAAGATTTCAATTTCACTAAGGAGCCCTGATGAAACACGCAGCACCTACACCCCCTGCCAAGAAGAAAGGCAGCAGGGCGGTCGTAATCATTTTATTAATCATCTTTATCGGCGGCTTTTGCGTCGGCGGTTTTATGCTCGGCAAGACGCTCCTGACCGCGAAGCACGAGCAGGATACCTACGACGCGATCCATAAGATCGTTGACGATGCCGCCGACGGCGACGAGTTCAGTGAGAAGGGTACCCTTCGTAAGTACGATCCGCTGTACGACCTGAACAAGGATTTCTTCGGCTGGCTGAAGATCGAAGGAACCAAGATCGATTATCCCGTGATGCAGAAGCCTTATGATAACGAGTATTATCTGCATCATGATTTCTACGGCGAATACTCCGAGAGCGGTATGCTGTTTATTGACGGCGACTGTCCCGCGGACGGGAACTACTACCTGATCTACGGTCACCACATGCGCAACGGCAGCATGTTCGGCAGCCTTCCCGATTATAATGACCGGAAGTTTTATGAGAAGCACAAGACGATCTTCTTCGATACGCGTTATGAACGCCGCGACTATGAGATCTGTGCCGTATTCTACTCCGAGGTCTATGACGTGAAGGACGAGGCGGGCAGATTCTGTTATTATAATTACAAGGATCTTAGTTCCAAGCAGGAATTTGAGGAGTATGTCGCGAACGTCAAGGAGCGTTCGATCTATGATACCGGCGTCACGCCGAAGTTTGGCGACGACCTGATCGTGCTCTCGACCTGTAACTATCATACCGAGGACGGCCGCTTTGTCGTTGTCGCCCGTAAGAGCAAGGTAGAGAAGAAGGAGCCTGAGACCACCGCTCCGACCTCAGTGCCTGCAACTGTAAAATGAACGTAAAAAGAGGCTGCGGCTGCAGCCTCTTTTGTATTTAGCGATCAAGCGAGCGGTATGCGCGCTGCGCTGTTTTGACTGTCGATGGTGAAGGTATAGTCGTCGCGACGGATGACCGGCGGGTTATCGGTATATCCGAGCGCTTCAAGCTCTTCGGGTGTGTAGTTGTCCCATTCATTCGGTAAGCCGACATAGGGGAGAATGTACAGCTCCAGCCGGTGACCCGCTTGCACCGTGTAGATAGTTGGATTCAGATAGAGCTTATAGTCATACCACGCGTCATCCTGTATTGTTTCGGCCGCTTTAACGGCGGTTTCCGGTAGATAGCCTGCGTTCGGATCGCGCAGATCCATGATCCCCGAGGCGATGATCTTTCGTTGAACGGAAGAGGTGTTCCAAGCAATCAGGGTGTCGCCGTCCTGATAGGGTGAAGCGCCGACCGAAACGGCAGAAAGCCCGCCGGAGAACGGTACATACGCGTCAAAGGGCTTATCGGAAGAATCGACCAGGATCGCCGCCACCGTAGGATTATCGGTACTCAGGTTATCCGTTTTGAGCCGAAGATCAATTTCTGTCGCACCTTTAACGGTCAAAGGCTTCGCCGCCTCAGCCGTCCATAGGGCTGCCTGCGCGCATGACTGACCGTGGAGGGTGTATCTCAGCAGGTTTTCGGTCGTTTTATAGGCGCCTTTCGCCATGACCGATGCAGTATCATCGTCGTTGTCGGGGGATAGGATCAAGGTGTTATCGGTATCAAAGCTGATATAAGAGCGGAACTTCCCGTCCGTGTTGCTTTGTGTCAGAATCGCGGGAAGACTCTCGATACCGTTATCCACACCCGCCAGATAATGGCTGAACCAGCGGTTCATCAGTTCTTTACAGGTCATATCGCCGACCGCAATATCTGTATTCTGCGCGATTGGTGAGACATGGCTGTTCTGATGCAGCAGCAGCTTCGGCGTGATCCCGCAGCGAATGAACGCACGACTCATGAGATCGGCTTGCTTGGGACTGACGTTATCGTCGTTGAGTCCCTGAACGATCAGCGCGGAGGCGCCTAATGCGTCAGTATGGGAGGAGAAGTCTCGGTTTTCCCAGTAGTCGCCGTAGTCGCCCTGCAAGGCGTTTTGCCGATCGATGGCATAACGCCGCCAGCGTTCGTAGAGCGTTTTTACCAACGGCTCCGAGCTGTCGAAGAACCGTGAGGAGCAAACGCCGCCCAGATACGCGCTGTAATCATACGTTACCGACTTTGAGATCCCCTGGGAGTTGGTGTAGTCATACCAGTTCGCGGGCGCTGAGATCGGAACGATCGTTTTCAGACCATCGACGCCGCTTGCCGCAACCTCGAACGCCAGTGCGCCGCTGTAGGAGAAACCGGTCATCCCGACGTTCCCGCTCGACCAATCCGCCGTGATCGCCGTATTGCCGCTGCGGTCGGTATAGGCTGTCCTCTTACCGCAGAGCCATTCGATGATACAGCGATAAGCGTCCGCTTCCATGCGGCTCCCGCTGAGCAGGAGTCCCTCGCTGCCGCGGGTGCCTAAGCCCGCGGAGCCTGCGACGGCAAAGCCGCGTGACAGATAATCGTCGTAGGATCGGTAGTTGGTATAATAACTGACGTCGGACGGATGGAAGCTTCTTGCCGCGCTTTCGGTAGTGACAGTTCCCGACGGAATCCTCTTAGGCGGCTCGCTTTGAAGCTCCGCCTCGTCGATCGCTTCTTCCGAATCGGAGAAGACCTCCAGCGGATCCCGTGTGCCGGCGCTGTACGGATTCGCCTCAAGGATCACCGGAGCGCGGTAGTCGCCCTCCGCCGCCGGTCGGGGCAGCTGTATCCATGCTTTGACCAGATCGGGCAGACCGTCGAGATCGGTATCGTAATCTGTCTCAACATAAACGGTGTATCGAACCACATCGCCGCAGCCTTCCGAATCAAGCTCGGGTACACTGATGATCTTCTGCGCCATTCCGTTTTCGAAGCGCATCGGCCGAGCCGGTACAGGCTCCCCGATCGGATAAGCTATGGTGATCTGTGACAGGTATCGCTGCAGGAGGGTCGCGTCGATGGTGTCTGCGTCACCGTCGCGGTTGATGTCGGCAAGATTCTCTCCCTTAAAGCTGAGGGGAGTGACCAGCGCTCCGTGGCGCAGGACGGCGGTCACGTCGATGATCTCGACTTCTCCGCTGATATCCGCGTCACCCAGCAGAAATTGCACCTCAGCCTTCGGATTAAGTGTAACGGATGATCGCAGAATGCCCGTGATGCAAGCACAGCACAGGATAAAGGATAGTACACGCCGCTTCATCGGATCACCTCACAGATAGTCTGTAAAAATTATACTACGGTCAAGACAATGGCGCAATAGTGAAAATAGAGCTGTTATTTCAAAATAATTCAAAAAATATTAATAATTTCTTTTCAATTTTTGTTGCAACTGAGTAAAAAATTTGTTACAATATCCATGAAGAGTATCATAAGCTTGTTTTGGATTATGATAACGTACTTTCAATTAATAATTAGGAGGAATTTCTTATGAGAAAATTCTTGAGCTTGGCGCTTGCACTTGTAATGGTGTTTTCCGTGGCAATTATTGCGACTTCTGCTGCAGGTACCGCTGCCGGCACTGCTAAGGTAACTGTTTATGACACCTTCGGTAATGTTGCCGACACTGCAGAGTACAATGTCGGTGATACCTTCACCTGTACCGTATATCTTGATACCTCCGCTATTTCTCCGATCAGTTCCATCAAGGGCACCCAGACCTATACTTCTTCGATCCTCACTCTTGCTGATGAGCTTCAGGCGAAGGGCTACGGTGTTAAGGACGCTGAAACCGTATATCCCGTCACCAAGATGACTACCGTTGATAACGCCAAAACTGATGGCCAGATCATCTACAATGCTTCCACTCCCTACATGGGTGAGGACGGCTATCGCTTTGACCTGCCCGGCGCAGTGCTGATCTGCACGCAGTACACTGTCGCTGCTGCAGGTGAGGCTGAGATCCATAACGATCTTATGACCCTCGCACAGTCTGACTATCATGTAACCAGAATCATCAACAAGGGCGTCATCGTCAACAACAACTTCACCATGCCCTGCGACCTGTCCGAGTCCACCGCCGCTTCCGGCGTTACCGTCAGCGGTCAGATCACCTCTTACCTCGATGACTCCGACGTTACCGTTAAGCTCGAAGGTGTAGACAACAACTTCACCGCCGAGGTCACCGGTAAGACCGAGTATTCCATCACCGGTGTTGCTGCCGGCAACTACACGCTGACCGTCAGCAAGAAGAACCATGTCACCCGTACCTATGATGTTACCGTAGCTGACGCTGCTGTAACTCAGGCGGTTAAGATCCATCCGATCGGCGATATCAACGGCGACGGTAAGGTTACCACCATGGACTTCGGCAGAGCGAACGCTCATGCACGCGGCACCGCTACGCTGACCGGTTATGAGTTTGATTGCGCGAACGTCATCCCCGACGCAGGCACCGCTAAGATCACCACCATGGATGCCGGCCGCATCAACGCTCACGCTAAGGGCACTTCCTCCCTGTGGGCAGCCTGATCACGCTCCGTAATCTTTATCACACATGACAAATCCCCGTAAGGAATTCCTTACGGGGATTATTTGCGTTATTGATAATAGTCATTGCGAAGCCCCTTTA
>CAMVDB010000037.1 GCA_947166135.1 uncultured Clostridia bacterium
AGTGGCAGCCTCCGCAGGTGGAGCAGTCGTGGGTGCAGTCCTCGGAGAAGTCGGTAGTGTCGGGATCCTCGCCGTCAGCGCTCTGCTGTACGATCGCGAGCACGCGCTGCAGCACCTTGTCGAATGCCTGCTTCGCGTCGTTATACGCCTTCATGTTCTCGTTCGACATGATGTCGGAGTACGCTGAACGCATCTCCTCGTTGAGCTTCTTTAAGGTCTCCTCATCGCGGTCGGACTTGCACGCCTCGGCATTGATGGCGACGCGCTTGATGTTGAACTCGGTGATGAGGTTCTGCAGGCTCTCGTCGGTATCCGCCGCGTTCTTCGCGTTCTGGATCGCCTTATATTCTTCCTGTTCCTGGATCGCGTGACCCAGCTGTCTTGCAATTGCGATTACATCCATTTTATATTTCTCCTTTAGAATTATTTCATCAGTTCTCCCGCCAGTATCCAGTTGCGGGCTTTGGTGATCTTCACGTCGCGGAAGTCGCCGATAAGGCTCTCGTCACCGTCGAACTCGACAATGATATTGCCCGAGGTCCTGCCGCAGAGGCGACCCTCGCGCTTCGCCTTCTCCTCGACCAGAACGCGCTCGACTCTGCCGACCATGGAGGCGCAGCGTTCGGCGGCGATCTCCTCCTGCACGGCGAGCAGCTCGCGGAACCAGCGACCCTTCTCTTCATCCGATACAGGGTCGTCCATCTTCGCTGCGGGGGTGCCGGTACGGGGCGAGAAGATGAAGGTAAACAGCGAGGTGAAGCCTACCTCACGGATCAGGGACAGGGTCTCCTGAAAGTCCTCGTAGGTCTCGCCGGGGAAGCCGACGATGACGTCGGAGGTCAGCGACACATCGGGGATACGCGACTTCGCATAGTTCACGATATCGAGGTACTTCTCTCGGTCATAGTGGCGGTTCATCGCCTTCAATACCCTGTCCGAGCCCGACTGGAACGGCAGGTGCAGGTGCAGGGAAATGTGCTTGCTGTCGGCGATGGTGTCGATCAGCTCGCGGGTGCAGTCCTTCGGGTGAGAGGTCATGAAGCGCAGCCAGTAGTCGCCCTCGATCCTGTCGATCTCGCCGATCAGCTGAGCGAAGGTCGGTCGGGGCTCGAGTCCCTTGCCGTAGCTGTTGACGTTCTGACCGAGCAGGGTGATATCCTTATAGCCCTTCTC
Source organism: uncultured Clostridia bacterium (assembly GCA_947166135.1). Taxonomy (GTDB): domain Bacteria; phylum Bacillota; class Clostridia; order Oscillospirales; family Acutalibacteraceae; genus Ruminococcoides. The sequence continues at coordinate 1,174 of CAMVDB010000037.1, forward strand.
GATCATCTCCTTCGCCTCGGCGATGATGATCTCGGGATCGCGGCTGCGTTCTCTGCCGCGGACATAAGGCACGATACAGTAGGTGCAGAAGTTATCGCAGCCGTACATGATCGGCAGCCAGCCCTTGAAGCGTCCGTCGCGGTAGGCGGGGATGCCCTCATGCACGAGCTTATCATCGTTACCGCGCAGAAAGATACGCGAGCCGTCCACAAGGCTCTTGTACAGCAGCTCGGGGAATTCATGCATACAGTGGGTGCCGAATACCAGACCCACGAACGGGAAGCTCTCGCGGATACGATTCGCGACATGCTCCTGCTCCATCATACAGCCGCACAGGGCGATCAGGATCTGGGGATGGCGGCGCTTGAGGTTCTTCAAGGCGCCGACGTTGCCGAATACCCTGTCCTCGGCGTGCTCGCGCACGGCGCAGGTGTTGAAGAGGATGAAGTCGGCTTGCTCGGGATCCTCGGTGAAGCTGTAGCCCGCCGTATGCAGCATACCCTTGATCCGTTCGCTGTCGGCGACGTTCTGCTGACAGCCGTAGGTACGGATATACGCCAGCGGCTCCTCTCCCCTCTTGCGGATGCTCATGACCTCCGCGATCAGATTGAGATATTCAATTTGACTGTCGGACATCTTCACACTTTCAGCCAATCGTATTCCTCCAATGCGCTCTTACATACGATCAATGCGCATACTTCGCATTATAATCCTATTATCCGTAGTATTATAACACAAGATATTCGGCTTTTCAAGTCGTTTTACGCAAAATATTGGGCTCAGTAGGAGCTGAGTACCCCGCCGTAGGACGGTACGGCGCCGACGACCACCGTCTGAGCGATTTCAAAGGTCGACGAGGTACTGACGGTCTGACGGATGCGGAACGGATTATAGACCAGCAGATCGACGTACACGGTCATCGTGATATGGTGGACGGTCTGGTTCAGCCCCGCCCCCTCGAAGGTGCTCTCGAACTCGCAGGACACGGTCTGGGTACTGTCGACGGTAAAACGCACCTCGGGACCGACGTTGAGCAGGCTGACCAGCCCCGTGAAGCTGCCTATCCGCGTGCTGATCCCCTGCGTGTGCGACAGCTCGTCGATGTATGCCTGCGCTCTCTTCGTCACGGAGGTCTTTACCGCATTGACGGCAGCGGTATCGGCGCTCAGAGCGGCGACGGATCCGTCATGGAAGCTGATACGGCACAGGCTCTCTCCGATATCGGGATTCTCCGCGAGATAATCGTCGACCGCCAGCGTGACTGCTCTCTCGCTGAGGGTCTGCATATCGCGGATGATGATATCCCTGAGCTGGGCTTTCACCGCGAGCTCAAAATAGGTCAGACAAAAAAGAATCCCCGCGACCGTCAGAGCGATCAGCTTACGCGCTCTGCGTCGGCGGGGCGTGGGTCGTTTACGGCACAGCATCATATCACCTCACGGTATCTTATGCGGGAGAGGAGGAGAAGTGAGGAGTGATGTGAAATCGGAGAACGGAGAATGGTGAATGGTGAATGGTGAATGGTGATGGGAAAGCCTGACGGCTTTTGGAATGGTATAACATCTGCTTTTCAAATGTATGTGACTCTTTATCGGGTCGCAGGCATTACGGTTAAATCCCGTTTTACAAATCAGGTGCGGACAACGTCCGCCCTTCACCATTCACTATTACCCATTCACCATTCACCAAATAATCGGGTGCGGGGGATCTCCCCTAAGGGGAGGTGTCGCGAAGCGACAGAGGGGAGCCGTCTCCGGCGAGGAAGCGCCCGCCTTCCACCGTTCTCCGTTCTCTGTTCTCCGTTCTCTGTTCTCCGTTCTCCGTTCTCCGAATATCCCTCACTCCTAACTACAAAAAGCGGCACGCCGCAGCGCACCGCTTTACTCTTGTTCGATTATTTCTCGTCTTTGTCTTCGTCTGCGTCGGCTTCGAGCGCCTTGATGTCCTCGTCGAGCTCGGAGAAGTCAAACTCGATCTCCTCGCCGCAGTAGGGGCAGTCGAGCTCGCCCTCGATCAGCGCGTCCTCATCGACGATCGTGGTCTCGCCGCAGGTAGGACAGGTGACCTCATAGTAGGGCTCGTCGTCATCAAAATCGAAGTCGTCATCGTCGTCATCATCGTTGTCGTCGTCATCATCGTACCACTCGCAGTCCTCGCCGTCGCCGTAGAGCTCTTCCTCTACCTCGGCGAGATCCTCGTCGATCTCGTCGACCTGGTTACAGACGTCGTCAACGATATCTTCCATATCGACTACATCATACGCCATATCCTCCAGGAGGTCGATGATCGCGTTGATGACCTTGACCTCATCCTTGGTCTCGTCGAGCTTGAGTCCCTCAGCCAGGCCGCGGATATACGCAATTCTCTCAGTCAGATTCATGATAAATCTCCTTGTTAAATCGGTTGATATTGCCTCGGCTCAAGGGGAGCCTCGCAATGACGATTTGTATGTTCTTATGCTCTGCCCAGATACTCGCCGGTACGGGTATCGATCTGGATCATCTCGCCTTCCTCGATGAAGAGCGGAACCTTGATCTCAGCGCCGGTCTCGAGGGTAGCGGGCTTGGTCGCGTTGGTCGCGGTGTTGCCGGCGAAGCCGGGGTCGGTCTGGGTGACCTGCAGCTCAACGAAGTTGGGCGGCTCTACGCCGAAAACGTTGCCCTTATAGGACAGTACCTTACAGACCATGTTCTCTTTGACGAACTTGAAGTTATCGCCGAGGATAGAAGCGTTGATCGGGATCTGCTCCCAGGTCTCGGTGTCCATGAAGTAGTACAAATCGCCGTCATTGTAGCTGTACTCCATATCCTTGCGATCGATGAACGCGGTGGGGTACTTGTCGTTGGGGTTGAAGGTCTTTTCAACCACGGAACCGGTAATGACGTTGCGAATCTTAGTTCTTACGAAAGCGGCACCCTTACCGGGCTTTACATGCTGGAATTCGATGATGGAAACAACCTGTCCATCCATCTCAAAGGTTACGCCGTTTCTGAAATCGCCGGCAGAAATCATATACATTTCCTCCTAGTAATTAAGTTTCAAGCGCCAAATAGCACTTTATCTCTAGTATTATACAGGGATTATCGGGAAAAATCAATACTTTCAAAGAATAATAATCCCCTGAAATCAGATAATTATCAATTCTTTCGGGATTTCGGCGAGATCGACCGCCTCATCCCCCCTGACAAGGAACATATCCTCGATCCTCACACCGAAGCGGTCGGGCAGGTAGATACCGGGCTCGTCGGTGATGACCATACCGTCCGAAAGGATCGTTTCGCATCTGCCGCTGACAGCGGGGGCTTCATGGATCTCGAGACCCACGCCGTGACCCGTGCTGTGACCGAAGTAATCGCCGTAGCCGCACATCGCGATGTGGTCGCGGGCGGCAGCGTCGACGGACGAGGCGGGTACGCCCGCTCTGATCGCCCGCTGCGCCTTCTTATGCGCTTCGAGCACGGTCTCATAGATCATGCGCATCTCGTCGCTCGCGTGACCGACCGCGACGGTACGGGTCATATCGCTGTGGTAGCCGTCATAGACAGCGCCGATATCGAAAGTGAAGAAGTCGCCTTCCCTGACGACCCTCTCCCCCGGTACGCCGTGCGGCAGCGAGGTATTCGCGCCGGTGATGCAGATCAGGTCGAACGCGACCCGCTCGCCGCCGTAAACATGGATCAGATGCTCGAGCTCCACGGCGATCCTGCGCTCGGTCACCCCGGGACGCAGAAGGTTCAGCACCTCGGTATAGGCGCGCTCGGTGATCCGCTGGGCGGTGATGATCTTCCCGATCTCGTCGGGCGTTTTGACCATGCGTATCTCGCTGAGCTTCCCGGACAATCCGCCCGCGAGCACCTGAGCCGCGAGCGCCTCGTCGAGCTGTCGAAACACCGCGAGGGTGATCGCCTCATCCTCGATCAGAATGGTTTTAATATTCTCTGTGGGAATTATATTATTGATATCCTCCGTCATCCGCTGCATCCGCACGACCTCAATCGGCGGCTGTACCGACTTCTGCGCCGCCTCGAAGTAACGAAAGTCGAGCAGAAGGATCGCGCGGGTCTTGGTAACTAATACCGCACCCGCGGAGGAGGTAAAGCCGCTGAGATAACGGCGGTTGACGTCGCTCGTGATCAGCGCGGCGGTGGTTTCATCAGGCAGGAACGCCTGTACTCTCTCTACAGCTGTCATACCCTTACGCGATATCGTAGTCGATCGACTTGATCTTCAGATCGCCGTCGTAGGTGATGCGGGTATGGTAGCCGTCCTGAGAATAATGGTCGGAAACAAGCTCATGACCCTCGCGGTCGAGCAGGAACGGGAGATAGCAGGTCGGGTCGGCATACTGTACCTTCGCGATCGGATCGCCGACCCCGAGCTTATCGAAATAGGCGCGGGTCAGAACAGTATAGCGGATCGACTCGAGCTTGGAGCGCTCGATCCAATTCGCGTCCTTGTCGAAATACAGCGTCAAGACCTGATTATTGCCGACATAGATCACATGATAGCCGTCGTCATCCTGTCTCAGACAGGTGATCGCGTACTTCTTATTCACATCATTGATATCCTTGCTCGACGCCATCAGGTTATAGATCTCGACGAGCTGAGAGTCCTTATAGCTCTCCTCCGTAAGCTCGTACATGCTGCGCCCGGGATCGGACAGCGCCACGGGGAAGCCCGGCGCGTTCTGCGAACAGCCGCAAAGGATCACGGAGAGCAGGATCATCATACTCAGAAGCAGCGCGGGTAAAACGATAGATTTTTTCATAGCTGACACCTCGATTGGGTTACTCCGGTTTAAACGGTATCGGTCAAGGAACTGAACGCGCTTGCCTCGACCTCGCTGTAGGGTGACTGTAATAATTCGAACCTGCTGAAAATGGCATTATTTCGGCAATTTTCGGCTTATCAATCTTGGCAGGCGTAACCGTTCCGTTGATGGAAACGCGCGGTTTCCAATAAAGCAAAAAACGGACAGGAGACCTGTCCGTTCGTTTGTTGATTATCTGTACTTGCGCTTGCGAGCAGCCTCGGACTTCTTCTTACGCTTTACAGAAGGCTTCTCGTAAGCCTCTCTCTTACGAACCTCAGCGATGACGCCGGCGCGTGCGCACTGCTTCTTGAAGCGGCGCAGAGCACTCTCCAAAGATTCGTTTTCTTTGAGTCTTACTTCTGACATGTATTTCCCTCCCATCCGCCATAAGGCAGGGGTAATTCGCATATAGCAACATTGATTATACATTAATGTTCCCGAAGTGTCAAGGGTTAACGCCCAATTTGTAGGATTTTGACAAATTCGAGTACAAATTTTTTACATATCGGCGAATAGAAGGAGCGTTGATCGATCACTTTTTTACGACGATATTGACGAGGCGACCCTTGATATAGATCTCCTTGACGATATTCATGCCGCTGATCGCCTCGGCGACCTTCGGCTCCGCCTTCGCGAGCTCCAGCACCTCAGCCTGCTCGGCGTCGGCGGCGATATTCAGCTTCGCCTTGATCTTGCCGTTGACCTGCGCGACGATCTCGATGGTATCGTCGACGCACTTCGCCTCATCATACTCCGGCCACTTCGCCTCGGCGACGATGCCCTCGCCCAGCGCCTTCGCCTCCCAGACCTCCTCGGTCACGTGGGGCGCAAACGGATTGAGCAGGATTGCGAAGATCCCCAGCTCCTTCTTCGTGATCTTACCGGTCGCGTAGATACTGTTGATCAGCGCCATCAGCGCGGCGATCGCGGTATTGAACTTGATATTCTCGATGTCGTTGCCGACCTTCTTGATGGTTTTGTGGAACTCCTTCTCGAGCTCGGGACGGATGAAGTCGTCCTCGGTCATGAACTCCTGCATATTCCAGAAGCGCTCGATGAACTTGCGGCAGCCGCGGACGGAGTTGGTGCTCCACGGAGCGGCTTTCTCAAAGTCGCCGATGAACATCTCATACATTCTCAGGGTATCCGCGCCGTACTCGTTGACGATATCGTCGGGGTTGACGACGTTGCCGCGGGACTTGGACATCTTCTCGCCGTTCGCGCCGAGGATCATACCGTGGGAGGTACGCTTCGCATAAGGCTCCTTGGTCGGGACGACGCCGATATCATAGAGGAACTTATGCCAGAAGCGGGAGTACAGCAGGTGGAGGGTAGTATGTTCCATACCGCCGTTGTACCAGTCGACCTGATGCCAGTAGTCAAGGGCTTCCTTAGAGGCGAGCGCCTCGCTGTTGTGGGGATCCATATAACGCAGATAATACCACGACGAGCCCGCCCACTGGGGCATGGTATCCGTCTCGCGGTAAGCCTTGCCGCCGCAGCACGGACAGGTCGTCTCGACCCACTCGGTCATGTTGGCGAGGGGGCTCTCGCCGGTATCGGTCGGCTCATAGCTTTCGACCATCGGGAGCTTTAAGGGAAGCTCGCTCTCGGGGATCGGGACATAGCCGCACTTCTCGCACTTGACGATCGGGATCGGCTCGCCCCAGTAGCGCTGGCGGGAGAATACCCAGTCGCGCAGCTTGAAGTTGACCTTCTGATGGCCGATGCCCTTCTCGGTGAGTACCTCGATGATCTTCTTCTTCGCGTCCTCAACGCTCAGACCGTCGAGGATATCGGAGTTGACCATGATACCGGTCGCGCAGTCGGTGAACGCCTCCTTCTGAACGTCCTCGCCGCCCTTGACGACCTCGATGATCGGCAGATCAAATTTCTTTGCGAACTCCCAGTCGCGGGTATCATGAGCGGGTACCGCCATGATCGCGCCGGTACCGTAGGAGATCAGAACGTAATCGGAGATGAAGATCGGGATCTCGCGGCCGTTGACGGGATTGATCGCGGTCACGCCCTCGAGGCGCACGCCGGTCTTGTCCTTGTTGATCTCGGTACGCTCAAAGTCGCTCTTCTTCGCGGACTCCGCCTGATAGGCTCTGACGGCGTCCATATTGCTAAGCTTATCCGCCCACTTCTCGATGTAGGGATGCTCGGGAGATACGACCATGTAGGTAGCGCCGTAGAGGGTATCGGGGCGGGTGGTATAAACGGTCAGCTTATCGCCGGCGGTGGTGTCGAACTCCACCTCGGCGCCGTAGCTGCGTCCGATCCAGTTCTTCTGCTGGAGCTTGACGCGCTCGGGATAATCGACCAGCTCCAGATCGTCGATCAGGCGGTCGGCGTACTTGGTGATGCGCAGCATCCACTGGCTCTTGACCTTGCGGACGACCTCGCTGCCGCAGCGCTCGCACACGCCGTTGACGACCTCTTCGTTCGCCAAAACGCACTTACAGGAGGTACACCAGTTGACGGACATCTCCTTCTTGTACGCCAGATCATGCTTGAACAGCTGGAGGAAGATCCACTGGGTCCACTTGTAGTAGTCGGGGTCGGTGGTATTGATCTCGCGGCTCCAGTCGAAGGAGATACCCAGGGACTGGATCTGCTTCTTGAAGCGGGCGATGTTATCCGACGTGACCTTCTCGGGATGGATATGGTTCTTGATGGCGTAGTTCTCGGTGGGCAGACCGAAGGCGTCCCAGCCGATGGGATACAGCACGTTGTAGCCCTGTAAGCGGCGCTTACGCGACACGGTATCGAGGGCGGTGTACGGACGGGGATGTCCGACGTGCAGACCCTGACCCGAGGGATACGGGAACTCGATCAGGGAGAAGAACTTCGGCTTATCCGAATTGGTCTCGGCATGGAAAACGCCCTTATCCTCCCAGATCTTCTGCCATTTAGGCTCGACAGCCTTGTGATTATACTTCATGTTATATACCTCCAAGCGGACGCGCGCGTCATTATTCACCATACTCCGGTGTCGGCGCTTGTCATTAGTTTAATCTATCACTGCAAGCAGCGTGTCATAATGTGAAAAGAGCCCTTTACTCGGTTATGACGTCCGAGATATCGACGACCTCGCCGTCCTCCCAGAGGCGGTCGAGATCATAGTACTGGCGGCTCTCCTCGTTGAACACATGGACGATGACGTCCACATAATCGAGCAAAATCCAGGTATCGGAGCGGTGTCCCTCGATATGGCTGACGGACACGCCCTGCTCGTCCATCTCATACTCCACATAGTCGGCGAGCGACTTGACGTGGGTCGAGGAGGTACCGGTGGCGATCACCATATAGTCGGCAAGAGAGGAGATGTCCGCGATCTTCAGCACACGGACGTCCATACCCTTGCGGGCGTCTAAAATCTTTGCGATAGCTTTTGCTTCCTGTAATGAATCCATAGTTTACCTCTTTTTTGGCGAATGGTCAACGGTTAACTCTTCACCCTTATTTCTTAGTTCTTATTTCTCAGTTCTTCACTCAATAGTATTTCGTTATATGCCGCGAGCGCGTCGGGGCTGACGAGATTGCCTCTGCCGATCAGTCGGGAGAGGGTGAATTTGAGCCCGTAGAGCATCCCTTCCTCAAGGGAATTCTCGGCATGCTCACGGATGATATCGATATCGGGATAATCGCGCTCCGCCGAGGTGAAGTCAGCGAGGAACACGACCTTCTCGAGCATACTCATCCCCGCGCGGGCGGTGGTATGGAAACGGATCGCGTTGAAAATATCGGGATCGTCGATACCCAGCATGTCGCGCACATAGCAGGCGCCGGAGATCGCGTGCCAGAGCTTAGGCGAGCGTTTCTCGGTTTCGCTGAGAATTATACCACCCTTTTCGATGATTTGCAACTGTTTATCGCCGTCGGTCTCCTTGGTAACGTCGTGCAGCAGTCCCGCCAGGCGCGCCTTCTCGACGTCGGCGCCGTATTTTTCGGCGAAGCGGACCGCTTCCTTCGACACGTTCAGCGAATGGACGCGGCGGTATTCGGACAGAGCGTCAAGCTCACTGAGATATTGTTCGATATTCATAAGCTCACCTGTATAAGTCGTTATCCTGAATGTATTTCAATACGCGGCTGTCGATCATCGAGCTGACGTCCGCGCCCGAGGCGATCCCCTCGCGCACGATGGTGGACGACAGTTCGCCGATACCCTGATGGGCGATGATGGTACGGCAGTTGTACAGCAGTTTGTATTCCTCGTATTTTTCTTTTAAAGAATCATAATCCAGCTCATCACGCGGCGCGACCAGGATCGTCGCGTTATCGAAGATATAGCGGAACTCGTGCCAGCGGTCGAGCGTCATATACATATCCGCTCCGACGATCAGGAACAGGCTGTCCTCGTCGTTCTTCAGCGCCGCGATGGTATCGGAGGTGTAGCTCTCCCCCTCGCGCCTGAGCTCGATATCGCTGACCTCCAGCTGCGGGTAATCCTGCGCCGCGAGCTCGCACATCCTGTAGCGGTGCATGCCGTCGACGATATGGGAATTATCCTTCAGCGGCGTGACGCGGGTCGGGATCAGCGTTACGCGGTCAAGCTCGAACTGACGCGCGAAGGTCAGCGCCAGGCGGATATGGTCGTTGTGGATGGGGTTGAAGGAGCCCCCGTAGATCGCGCGCCTCATTTGACCAGCTTGATCTTGGGGTCTTTCTTATTGCGGCGATACAGGACGAACTTGGAGCCGATGACCTGTACGACGTCCGCGCCGATCTGCCCGGCGATCTCATCAGCCGCCTCACGCGCGGAATACTCGCACGCCTCGAGCACCTTGCCCTTGATCAGCTCGCGGGCGGTGATCGCCTCGTCGGCGGTTTTATAAAGCTGCTCCGAGAAGCCGCCCTTACCGACCATCAGCACGGTGTCGATGGGGTTCGCGAGCGCGCGGAGCTGGGCTCTCTGTTTACTGGTTAACATAGTGTCCTCCGTTAAAAAGCAACTTGACAGTCGCTGTTAAGAAATCGGTTAATATATGCAATCCCGCAGTAGCACTTAGCCAATCGCGGATAAATCCGCTCTTGGAGCGCTGTTGCATGGGAGTTGTTAGCCAAATCAAAGATTTGGACAACTCCTCATCAGTCACCTTCGGTGACAGCTCTCCGGTGTATGGATTCTGTAATCCAAATCACAGATTTGGACAGAATCTCACCTTTACCAAAGGGAGCCTTGCAAGCGCCTCGCGGAGCTTTCTCAGGGCGTTGCCGCGATGGCTGTACTTATCCTTCTCTTCCCCGCTGAGCTGAGCGAAGCTCACGCCGTTCACGGTGAATACGGGATCGTAGCCGAAGCCGCCTTTCCCACTCGGCGAAAAGGCGATTTTACCCTCACAGCGACCCTCGACCTCGATCACGGTATCGTCGTCGAGGATGCAGCAGACGGCACAGGAGAAATGCGCCCCGCGATCCTCCTCGGGCACGTCCTTCAGCTCCTCGAGCAGCAGAGCGATCTTCTCGATATAGGTGCTGTCCTCTCCCCCGTAGCGCGCGGAATACACGCCCGGTCTGCCGCCGAGCGCGTCGACGCACAAGCCGGAATCATCCGCGATCACGGGCTGACGGCACAGGTCGTAGGCGTGCTTCGCCTTGATATAGGCGTTGGCGGCGAAGGTATCGCCGTCCTCGACTACGTCGCCGAGGTCGATCCCCTTCTCTTTCGCCGAGACTGCGGTCATACCCAGTGGGGCGAGGATACGTCCTATCTCTTCAACCTTGTGGCTGTTGCCGGTGGCAATCATCAGCTCCATCATCGCTCGTCCTTTACAAACAGCGCCTTGGAAAACTCGACCGGGTCGAAGGGCTGCAGGTCGTCGATCTGCTCGCCGACGCCGATGAACTTCACGGAGATACCGAGGGTATCCTTGATGGCGAGGACGACGCCGCCCTTGGCGGTACCGTCGAGCTTGGTCAGCACGATACCGGTGATACCGGTCGCCTTAGCGAACTCAGCCGCCTGATTGATTGCGTTCTGACCGGTGGTCGCGTCGAGCACGAGCAGCGCTTCCTTATCCGCGTCGGGCAGTTCGCGGTCAATGACGCGGCGGATCTTCGCGAGCTCGTCCATCAGATGCTTCTTGTTATGCAGTCTGCCGGCAGTGTCGATGATAATGATGTCGGAGCCCTTCGCCTTTGCGGAAGAGATCGCGTCAAATACGACCGCCGCGGGGTCGCTTCCCTCGCCCTGAGCCACGATGTCGGCGCCGCTGCGGTCAGCCCAGATACGCAGCTGGTCGATCGCCGCCGCGCGGAAGGTATCGGCAGCTGCCATCGTGACCTTCTTGCCTTGCTTGATGTAATAATTCGCGATCTTGCCGATCGAGGTGGTCTTGCCGACGCCGTTGACGCCGATGACCAGGATCACGGAGGGCTTGGTGTTCAGCTGCATCGCGGTGTTCTCGTTCAGCAGCTCCGCCGAGACGTCGGCGATCTCATCCATGATCTTCGCGGGCTTGCTGATGCCCTTCTCACGCACGCGGATACGCACCTCGCCGCAGATCTTGTTGGCGGTTTCCATACCGACGTCGCCCATGACGAGCAGCTCCTCGAGCTCCTCGAACAGATCGTCGTCGATGACCGTAAAGGTCTGGAGCATCGCGTCGATCGAACCCACAACGCTGTCGCGGGTCTTTTTTAAGCCTTCTTTTAATTTACTGAAAAATCCCATAATCTACTCCTTCTCTATCAATGGTCAGTCAAGGAAAATACAAATCGGGTGCGGGCAGCGCCCGCCCGTAACCATTCACCATTCACTATTCATCATTCACTAATTCGCTTTCATGCCCAGTCTTGCGGCGACCTCGCTCGCGCGCAGTTCAAGCAGCTTGCTGATACCCTCGTCCTGCATGGTCACGCCGTAGAGGACGTCCGCCTCCTCCATCGTACCGCGGCGGTGGGTGATCAGGATGAACTGGGTGCTGCTTGTCAGATTGCGCAGGTAGCTTGCGAAGCGGTCGACGTTGACCTCATCCAGCGCCGCCTCGATCTCATCCATCACGCAGAACGGAGCGGGACGGACCTTCATGATCGCGAAGTACAGCGCGATGGCGACCAGCGCCTTCTCGCCGCCGGAGAGCGCCTCCAGATGAACCACGATCTTACCGGGCGGATGGACGATGATGTCAATGCCCGAGGTGAGGATATTCTCGGGGTCGGACAGCTCCAGATGACCCTCGCCGCCGCCGAACAACTCCTTGAAGGTCACGGTGAAGTTGCGATTGATCTCGCCGAAGGAGTCGACAAAGACCTCCTTCATCTGCTTGGTGAGATTCACGATCAGGTTCTCGATCTCCTTCTTGGACTTCTCGACGTCGTCGACCTGGGTCTTCATGAAGGTATAGCGTTCGCTGACCTCCTTATACTCCTCGATCGCGCCGGTGTTGACGGAGCCGAGCGCCTTGATCTTGTTCTTGAGGGATGACAGGCGGGAACGCGCCTCGGTGAGGTTCTCGATCTCGATCGCCTGCTCCTCCGCCTCGCGGCGGGTCAGCTCGTATTCCTCCCAGAGCTTGCTGATAATATCGTCGAACTCCTTCTGCTTACTCGCCTTACGTTCCTCCAGACGTGAGAACTCATTGGACGCGAGCTCGCGCTCGGAGGTCTTATCTCTCTCTAACTGACGGAGCTTGACGGTATCGCGTTCGAGCTCCAGCTTCTCGTTGTTCAGCCGCTCGATGTTCTCAGCGTTCTGCTTCTGCTTCTCGGTAAGCGCCTCGATCTCAGCCTGATAGCCGGTGATTTTATTTTCTATTTCAGAATTATTATTCTCATAATCCGTCTTTTCGTTCTCGAGCTCACGGATGCGGAGCTGCTGATCGGAGCCGGTGCTCTCAGCGCTCTCGATCTCAGCCTTGCGGGTATCGACATCCTTTTCGAAGCCGAGGATATCAAGCCGCAGCTGCTGGAGCTTATCGGCATATTCCTCACGCTTCTGCGTAAGCTCCTCGCGGGAACCGGAGATCGTCTTGATCTTCAGCTCGGTGGACTCGATATCGGCGTTGAACCGGATCATATCCTTCTGCGCAAGCGCGCGAGCCGCCTTCGCCTCGGTGATCTTCTCGGCGCCGGTACTCAGCTCGCGGTCGATATCCTCGAGGTCGCGGCTGACGGCGGCAAGCTCCGACAGACAGGCGTTGTACTCGGCGTTCAGGCGCACCTTGTCGTTCTGGGTATTGGTCAGGTCGGCGCGCGTACCGAGCAGGTCGGCTTCGACCTTCGCGTACAGCTGCTCGGCGTCGGTGAGCTTCTCCGCGGCGTTCTTCGCCTTGGCGCTCAGCTCAGCCGCCTGCTTACGCAGCGAGTCGATCTCGCTCTCACGCGAGAGCAGACCGCTGTTCTTCGCCCTCGAACCGCCGGTGAAGGAACCGCCGGCGTTGATGACCTGACCGTCAAGCGTGACCACCTGGAAGCGGTAGCCGTAGCGCTTCGCGATCGCGGAAGCGGCGTTCAGATCCTCTGCGACGACGATCCGTCCTAAGAGATTCGAGAGGATATTGGCGTACTTCGGCTCGGTCGAGCACAGCTCGGAGGCGATACCGATGTAGCCGTAGCAGTCGTCGAGCCCTTTCTCATCCAAGGTACGGGGCTTGATGGTCGTGATCGGCAGGAAGGTCGCGCGGCCTCCGTCACGCTTTTTGAGCATTTCGATCGCGCGCTTGGCGTCGGAATCGGTGTTGACGACGATGTGCTGCATCTTCGCGCCGAGGGCGACCTCCATCGCGATGTTATACTCGGACGGCACCTTGATCAGCGTGGTAACGGGACCGCAGATACCGCCTACAGCGCCGCGCTTCGCCTCTTTCATGACGATCTTGACGCTGTTGTAAAAGCCCTCGAAGTTCGCGGAGAGGTCTGACAGCAGCTTTGCACGGCGGGATTTCTCCTCCGCGTCAAGGCGCAGCGTCTCGGCGGTACGTCGGAGCTCCTCGCGCTTCTGCGCGCGGGCGTTCAACTTCATCTGCAGGCCGTCGATCGAATTGCCGAGAGCGGCGATCTTCTGCTCCGCGGATTTTATCTTTGTTTCGTAATTTTCTTTTATGGAAATTAAATCGTCGCGCTGGGTGCGCTTCGCTTCACTTGAAGCACGCAGCGTCTTGCCGCGTTCCTCCAGCTCGTCGATGGTTGACGCACTGGTGATATCGGTCACGCGCACGTCGGCTAACCGCTGGGACAGCGAGGCGATGATGGCGGAAAGCTTCTGCAGCTCGTCGCCTGAACGCGACGCGTCGTTGTTGATATGATTCAGCTCGTCGGAGATCGCGTTGTAATCCGACTGCTTAGCGGCGATCTGCTCCTTTAAAGCGGCGATCTCGGCGATCTTTATCTCGACAACCTTCTTGATATCGACGGTGGAGCTCTCGGCCTTCTCGATCTCGCCGACGATACGCTCGATGTTCTCCCTATTATGCAGGATATCGTTCTCGGATACGGAGATCAGCGCGCGCTTCTCGGCGATCTGCGCCTCAAAGAGGGATGACGCGGTACGCTCCTGCTCGATCTGCGAGCTGAGCATGCCGTTCTTGACATAGATTTCCTCGGTTTGAGTCGCGATGGAGCTCAGGGTCGCCTCCGCCTCTTCATACTGCGCCTTGGCGACAGCGATCTTGTCCTCGTGATCGCGCAATACCGCCGAGCTCTTATTCAGCGTATCGAGCCAGAGAGCGATCTCCAGGCCGCGTTTCTCACCCGAGTATTCAAGGAACTTCTGCGCCTTCTCGGACTGGATACGCAGTGGCTCTACCCTGTCCTCGAGCTCCGTGACGATATCGCGCAGTCTAAGCAGGTTATCCTCGGTATGGGCGAGCTTACGCTCCGCCTCGGTCTTGCGGTAACGGTAGCGGGAGATACCCGCCGCCTCCTCAAAGATTTCGCGCCTGTCCTCGCTCTTGGAGGCGACGATGGAGTCGATCTTGCCCTGACCGATCATGCTGTAGCCGTCGCGTCCGAGACCCGTATCCATGAACAGCTCGTGGATATCCTTGAGTCGGACAGAAGCCTTGTTGATCAGGTACTCGGACTCGCCGGAGCGATAGTAGCGGCGGGTGACCGCTACGTCGTCGCCGCCGTAGGGCAGGCTGCGGTCGGAATTGTCGATGGTCAGGGTGACCTCGGCATAGCCCTGCCGCTTGCGCTTATCGGTACCGTTGAACACGACGTCCTCCATCTTGGAACAGCGCAGCGCCTTGGCGCTCTGTTCACCCAGTACCCAGCGGATGGCGTCACTGATATTGGACTTGCCGGAGCCGTTGGGACCGACGACCGAGGTGATGCCGTGGTCAAAGGTCAATTTCGTTTTATCGGGAAAGGTCTTGAAACCTTGCAGTTCAAGAGATTTTAAAAGCATTATGAACCTCTTTTGCTTATAGAATAACTTCCAGATTCTTCAGATTCTCATCTTCCAGTATAGTAATATCATAACCCCTGTCAAACAGGGCGATCAGATTCGTTTTTTTGTTGCCGGTCATCTTGGAACGGCTCTTCGGCGACACACGAAGGGTGTATGTCCCGGGCTCTTTATCCTTCAAAAGCGCTGTCGCCTTATCGAGCATGATACGGCTCTCGCACAGCTCGCGGAAGGCGGGATGATACGGCCCCGCCAGCATATCGCGGCGCAGGGTCTCGGTATCGTGCAGACCGATGCGGATCACGCGGATCCCCTCGCGCTCAAACAGCGTGAGAAGTCTCGCGCACAGCGCGACCGCTCCGTCGAGCTCCTGCGGACGGTAAACGCCCTGTTCATAGAGTTCGCCGAGCCTTGTCCCCTTCATCACGATCGTCGGATAGACGCGCACGGTATCGGGGCGCAGCTCGATGAACCGCTCCGCCGTACAGAGATCGAGTTCGTCACTGCTGCCGTAGAGTCCTGTCATCATCTGCAAGCCGAGCTCGAAGCCGCCGTCGCGGATCAGTTCAGCCGCGCGTATGACGTCGGCGGCGGTATGTCCTCGCGCGTTCATACACAGCACCCGGTCATCCATGCTCTGGGCGCCCAGCTCGATCGCCGTGACCTTATTCTGCCTGAGCAGCGAGAGGATCTCGCCGTCGATACAGTCGGGGCGGGTGGATATCCTGATCCCCTTGAAGCGGTCGATATACGGCGCGGTCGACTCAAGCAGCATGTGCATATAATCGCGGTCGAGGGCGGTGAAGCTGCCGCCAAAGAAGGCGATCTCACTGTATTTTGTATTTTCTTTTAAAGAATCAATCGCTGTTTCCAGCGTTAATCGGACGTCCTCAGCCGTCGGCTGATATACCTTACCGGTGATACTGCGCTGATCGCAGAAGGAGCACCGGTGCGGACAGCCGTTGAACGGGACGAAGATCGCGACGTTAGCGTGCTTAGCCAATACCGCACCCCTAATAGCCCATCAGCTCCAGGGCTTCTCGTGCCGCCTGCTGCTCGGCTTCCTTCTTGGAGCGTCCGCCGCCCCTGCCGATGACGTTGGAGTTCAGGCAGACCTCAACCTTGAAGTGCTTGTCGTGGTCGGGACCGGACGAGCCGATCAGCCGATACTCGAGCTTCTCACCGGGATTCTTCTGGATGATCTCCTGCAAGGCGGTTTTATAATCTTTAAAAGAATTATTCTTATGTTGCTCGATTTCCGGAATCACAAAGCGCAGAATGTGCTTCTTTGCGGCATCCATGCCGCCGTCAAGATAGATCGCCGCGATCAGCGCCTCAAAGGCGTCTGATACGATAGACGGGCGCTTAGCTCCGCCGTTACGGCGTTCACCGTTAGAGAGGCGCAGGTAAGAGCCCAGCTTGATCTGCTTGGCGAAATCGAACAGGCTTTTTTCACAGACCAGCGAAGCGCGGAGCTTGGTCAGCTCGCCCTCGGGCAGGTCGGGACAATGCTTGTAAATATAATCGGACACAACGATCGAGAGCACCGCGTCGCCGAGGAACTCCAGCCGTTCGTTATACTTCATATTCTTATGCTGTTCATGGGCGAACGACGAGTGGGTCATCGCCTCGGTCAGCAGAGTGGGATCGTGAAAGGTATAGCCGATGATTTCCTGTAAATCCTTCATCACTCGTCCTCTTCCCCGCTGTCCTCGAGCGTGCTCAGCGCTTCGGTCACGGTCTCGATCACACGGTTATCGACATAACCCATACAGACGCGGATCGCGTTCCTGATGGTCTTGGCGTTGGCGTTGCCGTGCGCCTTGAATACGGGCTTGGAGCAGCCGAGCACCGCGGTACCGCCGAACTCGTCGAGGTCCATCGTCGCCTTGAACTCCTTCATATCCTTGAGCACCAGCGCGGCGGCGATCTTGTTCTTCACGCTCTTGGTGAAGATGCCCTTGATCTTCTTCAAGAGACCGAGCGCCACGCCCTCGTAGGTCTTGATGATCATATTGCCGGTGAAGCCGTCGCAGACGACGACATCCGCGCCGTCGAGCGGGATATCGCGACCCTCGACGTTACCGACGAAGTTGACGGGTGTTTTCTGCAGGAGCTTATAGGTCTCCTGACGCAGCTCGTCGCCCTTATGCTCCTCGGTGCCGACGTTCGCAAGTCCCACACGGGGATTGTCGATACCGAGCACCTTGTTCATATACACTGAGCCCATCACGGCGAACTGCTGGAGCACCTTCGGACGAACGTCGGTATTGATACCGCTGTCGATCAGCATGAACTTGCCGGTCATGTTGGGAATGACGGGTGCGAACGCGACGCGCTTGACGCCCTTGATACGCTTGACGATGAACATCGAGCCCGCGCCGATCGCGCCGGAGTTACCGGCGGAGAGGAACGCGTCGCCTTCGCCGTCCTTCAAAAGACGGAAGCCGGTTGCCAGCGAGGTATTCGCCTTCGCCTTGGTGCGGATCGAGGAGGGCTGGTCGTTGTTGGTGAACACGTCGGGCGCATGCACGATCGCGATACCGTCGAGGCTGATCTCATTCTCCTTCGCCACACGACGGATGGTGTCCTCGTCGCCGGTGAGGACGATATCCACCTTGTATTCGTTCTTCGCGTCAACTGCTCCCTTGATGATCTCCAAAGGGGCGTTATCGCCGCCGAAAGCATCTACGATGATTTTCATATTACCAAATCCTTATCTTATATATTTAAAGCAAATTATTATCCTCAATAAACTTTTTCAGGTCGCCCAGCGCCCTGTCGGCATAAGCCTGTCCGCGCTCCGCCTTGTCGCGGGGACGGTGTTCGAGTTCGGGCAGGATACCGAAGTTCGCGCCCATCGGCTGGAAGTCGGTGACGAACGGGTCGCTGATATAGCGGCTCATCGCGCCCATCATGGTAGTCGCGGGGAGGGTCACGGTATTCTGACCGTCCAAGAGCCGCGCGGCGTTGATACCGCAGAGTAGCCCCGATGAGGCGCTCTCCATATAGCCCTCAACGCCCGTGAGCTGACCTGCGAAGAAGCGGTTTTTATTTTCTTTATCAGAATAATCCGAGTTCAATATCCTTGGTGAGTCGATGAAGGTATTGCGATGCATCACGCCGTAGCGCAGGAACTCCGCATGACGTAAGGCGGGGATCATGCTGAACACCCGCTTCTGCTCGCCGAATTTCAGATTCGTCTGGAAGCCGACGAGGTTGTACATCGTGCCGTCGGCGTTCTCCTTACGCAGCTGCAGCACCGCCCACGGACGGTGACCGGTGCGCGGGTCGCGCAGTCCGACAGGCTTCATCGGGCCGAAGCGCACGGTATCCACACCGCGCTGCGCCATCACCTCGATCGGCATACAGCCCTCGTAGACCTTGGGATTCATCACGTCGAACTCGTGAACAGGCGCGCGCTCGGCGCTGATCAGCGCTTCATAAAACGCCTCGTACTCCTCTTTATTCATCGGGCAGTTGAGGTAGTCCTCTCCCCCGCCCTTGCCGTAGCGCGACTCATAGAAGGCGTGCTCCATGTCGATGGATTCAGCCGCTACGATCGGCGCCGCCGCGTCAAAGAAACGCAGGCTCTGTCCGTAGCGCCGGGCGATATCCGCCGCCAGCGCGTCATGGGTGAGCGGACCGGTCGCGACGATGGTCACGCCGTCCTCGGGCAGACTCGTCAGCTCTTCTTCGATCACGGTGATATTCGGATCACTTCGGATCGCGTCAGTCACCAGCTGTGAGAACAGCTCGCGGTCGACCGCCAGAGCGCCCCCGGCGGGTACGGCGCATCGGTCGGCACACTGCAAGAGCAGAGAGCCCAGGGTACGCATCTCCTCCTTGAGGAGTCCCGCGGCGGAATTGACGCGCTTCGCCTTGAAGGAATTGGAGCAGACGATCTCACACAGGAGATCGGAGTGATGTGCGGGACTTTTCTTCTTCGGCTTGCTGTCGTAGAGCTCGACGCGAATACCGCGTCTGCTCAGCTGATAAGCCGCCTCGCAGCCGGCGAGTCCCCCGCCGATCACGGTTACGGTTTTTGTATCATTCATACTATATAAAAAGGTTGAGATTGCTTATTTCGCTGACGATGCAACAGAGGTGTCATTCCGAGGGGATTTATCCCCGTGGAAATCCCCCGGTCGGAAATACCGGTTGCGGTGACAGAAACAAGAATATCGGTTGAGATTGCCACTTCGGGGCGTTGTCCCTCCTCGCAATGACGATTTGTATGCGCCCGCAATGACGATTGATATGCTCTCGTGACGGCGTTATTTTTTATATCCGCAGCC
>CAMVDB010000038.1 GCA_947166135.1 uncultured Clostridia bacterium
TGAGCAGAACGATATCCCGCTCGACGCCGACCGCTTCATCAAGGAGTTCACCGCGTCGAAATTAGCGGCTCAGTTCAAGGAGTAAAAATAATGTCCCCTCTTTTCCAAAGGGGTGATAAACGGAATAACAACAGTGTCATTGCGAAGCCCTTTAGGGCTGTGGCAATCTCCTTGTCACTACGACCGGTTGCAGGTGGAAGGGGATTCCCGCGTCGGGCAATAATAAGGTTTTTATAATGCCCTCCTCGGAATGACAGTTTTATTGTAAAGGAAGGATTTATATGGCAGAATTTATGACCGGGCTCAAGCGTACCCATTACTGCGGCACGCTGAGAGCCGATAATATCGGACAGGAGGTCGTCGTATGCGGCTGGGTACAGCGCCAGCGCGATCTCGGACAGCTGATCTTCATCGACCTGCGCGACCGTACCGGTATCGTGCAGCTCGCTTTTGACGACAATACCGAAAGGGCGATCTTTGACAAGGCGTTCTCCGCCCGCTCGGAGTATGTGCTGTGCGCCGTGGGTACGGTGCGCGAGCGCTCCGCAAAGAGCAGCAAGATCCCGACCGGCGATATCGAGGTAGAGGTGAAGGATCTTCGCGTGCTCTCCAAGGCGCAGACCCCGCCCTTCGAGATCGTCGACGACTCCAAGACCGCGGAGGACATCCGCCTGAAGTACCGTTATCTCGACCTCAGACGCACCCCCCTGCAGAACAATATCATCACCCGCTCCAGGATCGCGAAGGTCGCGCGGGACTACTTCTATGAGAACGGCTTCATCGAGATCGAGACACCGATGATGATCAAGTCCACCCCCGAGGGCGCGCGCGATTACCTTGTGCCCTCGCGCATCCATAACGGCAAGTTCTACGCCCTGCCCCAGTCTCCGCAGATCTACAAGCAGCTGTTGATGCTCTCGGGCTTCGACCGCTATATCCAGCTCGCCCGCTGCTTCCGCGACGAGGATCTGCGCGCCGACCGCCAGCCTGAGTTCACCCAGATCGACATGGAGCTCAGCTTCGTGGATGTCGAGGATATCATGGAGATCAACGAGGGCTTGATGCAGCGCATCTTCAAGGAGGTCAAGGGTATCGACCTCGAGATCCCCTTCGAACGCATGACTTATAACGATGCGATGAACACCTACGGCTCGGATAAGCCCGATGTGCGCTTCGGTATGCCGATACAGGATCTGACCGATACCGTGAAGGATATCGACTTCGTCGTGTTCAGGAGCGCGATCGAGAATGGCGGTTCCGTCCGCGCGATCGTCGCGAAGAATGCCGCCTCCGCCCTGACCCGCAAGAAGATCGACAAGCTCACCGAGTTCGTCAAGGGTATCGGCGCGAAGGGACTCGCGTATATTCGCTGGGCTGACGAGACGCCCAACTGCTCCTTCGGTAAATTCCTCGGCGAGGGCGACCTCGACCGTATCACCGGCGCTCTCGGCGCCGAGAAGGGCGACGTCGTATTGATCGTCGCTGATAAAAACAGTACCACCCTGCCCGTACTGGGCGCGCTGCGCTTAGAGGTCGGCAGACAGCTCGACCTGATCCCGAAGGACGTCTATAAGTTCGTCTGGATCGTTGACTTTCCGTTCTTTGAGTACGACGAGGAGAGCGGCGAGTGGGTCGCGATGCACCACCCCTTCACGATGCCGAAGGAGGAGTGCCTGCAGTACCTCGAGAGCGATCCCGGCAAGGTGATCGCCAAGGCGTATGACCTGACCCTCAACGGTACGGAGCTAAGCTCCGGCTCCATCCGTATCACGGACTATGAGCTGCAGCAGCAGATGTTCCGCGCGCTCAAGATGACTGACGAGGAGATCGAGGCGAAGTTCGGCTTCCTGGTCGAAGCCTATAAGTACGGCGCTCCGCCTCACGGCGGCATGGGTATCGGTCTCGACCGTATCGCGATGCTCCTGTGCGGCGCTGACAGCCTGCGCGACGTCACCGCCTTCCCCAAGGTTCAGAACGCCTCCGAGCTGATGAGCAACTGCCCCTCCGAGGTCGATCAGGAATCCCTCGACGTGCTTGGTATCCAAATCAAAGAGTCAAAGGACTCTTGATATTTTGAAAGGAGTAACCGTTATGAGAAGAATTCTATCCGTAGCAGCTGTTATTCTGGCGCTTTGCATGGTGCTCAGCCTTGCCGCCTGCGGCGGAAACAAGTCGGGCTCTACCGCCGATTCCGCCAAGGCTGCCGAGACCGAGGTCACCGGCGAAGCCGCCCTGCTCAAGACCTACCTCGAGAGCGACGCGGTTCAGAAGCAGAAAGAAAGTGCAGCAGAATCACTCAAGGATCGGATGGACGTCGATTTCACAGCCGATGGCACGACCATGGTAGTCACCTACACCCTCAAGCAGGAGTTCCTGGACGCTTCCTTCCCCAACGGGATGACCGATGAGACCAAGGAAAAGGTCAAGGCGAGCATGGAAGAGTATCTCAACGGTCAGGAAGAAACCATGAAGCCGATGATCGATGAGTTGAAGAAGTTGGGCATGAGCGACCCCACCGTCAGGATCGAGGTCCTCGGACCCGACGGCACGGACTACGGCGCAAAGACGTTTTGATGAAATGATACTAAGTATCATTAAAACACTTTAACATTTGTTGCGTTAAATTCCGCATAGCTTTGTTGAGCTCTGCGAAATATATCACTAATATCTGATTAAATCTTTTTATCAAGGATTAGTATAAGCAGATTAGTATAAGCAGAACAAAATCCGTAACAGAATAATTTAAAGCTATTGAGATAAATGTAAACCCTCCGTCAGAAAACGGAGGGTTTAGTGTTTACGGGGTGGTTATTAAGCGGTTACGTTAAGGACATCGCCCTTTTCCGCAATCCTGTGTTATTTTTTCTCGGAATACGCCGAGTATGCCTAAAAAATGCCTTGACTAGCGAAATTAGTATAACAGCTTTCGGTTGTTCGCACTTGTACACAGACAGTTTATTATGTATAATAAAAAAAGAAAGAATCGGCGATTCTCATCATCAGTATGAAAGAAAGGGTGTGAAGCTATGGGAAAGCAAGTAAAAAGAAATCGTACGGTGACAATAGCCGTTATCGGAAGTGTCATCCTTGCCGTTATTCTTGTGCTGGGTACCGTATGGATGGGCTATAACGCAAAAAAAGACACGGAAGAAGCCGTCCGCTCTGTCAGTCTGCTTTATTTGGACGAGCTTGCCGGACGACGGGAACAAGTCGTTGAAAAGAATCTTCAGGAAAAAATACAGACCATACGCGTTGCAATTGAGCTGATGACGGAAGAGGACCTCAGCGACAAGGCGCATCTGGAGACTTATCAGTCGCGCATGAAGAAGCTTTATCATCTGGACAAGTTTGCGTTTGTGGATACCGAAGGACTGATCTTTACCTCCACGGGAATCGATAACAATATTGATGAATATGACTTTGATTATAAGACGCTAAGCAAGCCGGATATCTCTATTCTCAATCCCGAAAGCAAGCAGAAGAGCGTGATCATCGCCGTGCCGATCAACATCACATTTCAGGGCAAGAGACTGTCAGTATGCTTTATGTCTATCAATATGACCGAGATGCTCTCCGGAATTTCTATGACAACCAATACCGGCGACGCCACCTTCTGCAACCTCTATACAATCAATGGCGCGGCACTCACAGACTCTGTCCTCGGCGGTCTCGCTATGGAAGACAATCTGCTGGAAGCAATGCGGACGGCGGTTTTTGAGGAGCCTTATTCATACGACGCTTTTGTACAGGGCTTTCAGTCGGGCAATCAAGGGGTCGTTTCGTTTACCTACAATGACATTCGCGAGACCCTGACGTATATTCCGGTAAAGGGAACGGACTGGCAGCTGACTTATCTGATCCGTGAAAGCGTCATCAGCGAGCGTATCAGCTCTATCTCGGAGGGAACCGTAAGACGAAGCGTGATTCAATCCGTTCTGACGGTTGCCGCCATGCTGTTGATGTTCGGCTTTATCATCTACCAGATCAAGCGGAACAGCCGCCTTATGCTGCAGCACGAAACGAAGGAGGCGGAGAGCCGCGTAAAACAAAAGGAGCTTGAACAGCGCCTTGAACTGCAGGAGCAAATCTTGGAGAAGGACCGCCGCCAGGAACAGCAAAGCAAAATGATCGCCGCGCTCGCTTCCGATTACTGGAGCGTGTACTATCTGGAACTGGACAAGGACGAAGGCGTCTGTTATCAGTCTCACGCCGATCTGGGCGAGTCCGGCTTAAGGGTCGGCGAACGCTTTAAGTATCTTTCGGCTGTGACCGCTTATGCCAACCGATATATAACAGAACAGTATCTCGATGAGTTCCTGCGTTTTGTTCAACCGGAGTCAATTATAAACGGTTTAAAAAAACGCAACGTGATTTCCTACACCTATATGGTGAAGCGACAGGGAAAAGAGAGCTACGAAACGGCGCGCTTTGCAGGCGTACGAAACAAATCGGACAAAGAAGGACAAGTCTCCTACAGCGTGGGAGCTTGCTTCGTAGACTCTGACGCCGAGACGCGAAGAGCCATGGAACAGCAGCAAGCGCTCAACGACGCGTTGTCTGCCGCTGAAGAAGCCAGCAAAGCAAAAACCGCGTTCCTGTCAAATATGAGTCATGAGATCCGCACCCCGATGAACGCCATCATCGGCTTAGACAGCATCGCGCTGAATGACCCGGATATCTCCGAGCGCACAAGAGAGTATTTGGAGAAAATCGGCTCTTCCGCCGAGCATTTGCTGGGTCTGATAAATGATATCCTGGATATGTCGCGTATCGAGTCGGGCCGACTCACGCTGAAAAATGAAGAATTCTCATTTCGAAAGCTACTGGATGCTGTCAACACCATGTTCCACAGTCAATGTCAGGATAAGGGACTGACATACAGGTTCAATATGACCCCTGATATCAATGAGTATTATATCGGCGATAACATGAAGCTCAGACAGATCCTGATCAATATTCTCGGCAACGCTGTGAAGTTCACCGATGAAGGGGGAGAGGTACAGCTTCAAATCGAATGCAAGGCTAAATTTGAAGGCAAATCCACCTTATGCTTCAAGATCTCCGACACCGGTATAGGCATCAGCGAGGATTATCTCCCCTATATCTATGACACTTTCTCACAGGAGGAGGATTCCTCTACAAACAAGTACGGCAGCTCGGGTCTCGGAATGGCGATCACCAAAAGCCTTGTTGAAATGATGAACGGCAACATTTTGGTAGAGAGCGAAAAGGGCGTCGGTACGACCTTCACCGTCACGATAACGCTCTCTGATTCCGACAGGACGGAAGAAGGAGCTTTAGCAGACAGTATTCATCCCGAGGATATGACGGTTCTTATCGTGGATGACGATCCGATTGCCCGCGATCACGCTCAGCTGGTATTAGAGAAGGCGGGAGTCATCACGGAAACAGCCGAAAACGGGCTTCAGGCGCTGGAGATGGTCAAACTGCGCCATGCTCGCAGAGAGCCGTACAACCTGATACTGGTTGACTGGAAGATGCCTGAAATCGACGGCATTGAGACCACCCGCATGATTCGCGATGCCATAGGTCACGAGTCCGCTATCATCATTCTTACCGCCTATCGCTGGGATGACATTCTGGATGAGGCTGTACAGGCAGGTGTAGACAGCTTCCTGCCAAAGCCGCTCTTTGCCGCGGCAATCATGGACGAATTCAAAACCGCCGTGAAGAAAAAGAAGCTGTCGGAGCAGGACGGTCAGACTAAGACCGATCTCAGAGGAAGGCGCGTCCTGCTCGCGGAGGATATGGCGATCAACGCCGAGATTATGAAGATGGTGCTTGAAATGCGCGAGATAAAGGCGGATCATGCCGTGAACGGAAGGATCGCTGTGGAGTTGTTTACATCACATCCCGAGGGCTACTACGACGCGATCCTAATGGATATGCGTATGCCTGAGATGGACGGACTGGAGGCTACGCGCGCGATCCGCGCCTCAAACCGCGCTGACGCAAAAACCGTTCCGATCATCGCACTGACCGCTAACGCCTTTGACGAAGATGTACAGCGCAGTATGCAAGCGGGGCTGAACGCTCATCTGTCAAAGCCGGTACAGCCGGAAGTATTGTTCGAGACGCTTGAAAGCCTGATTAAGTAATTGGTACAAGCACATCAATCCTCTCGCAAATATTATCATAAAGAGCCGTTGTTAACTGCGCTCATATATTGCCTACAGTTATGCTGAAAATCGAGAAAGTACGATACAATACAATGATATTAGGATTTGGATACTATAAAACAGATCGCAAGGAGGAAGCTGCATGAAAGGTTTTCACCACAAAAAAAGTATTCTTTACAGTCTGTTTTTCGGTGAGCGATACTTCACGACATTTGCGACCTGGTGAATAATCTCTATCGGATGTTTCAGCAACCCCTTAATGGGACGATAAATATACAGCACAGGAAGCAGAACCTTGTGCTTGGCAAAAAACGGATAATTCTGTTCGAGGCAGTCGCCGCTTATAAACACTCTGCTGAAAAGATATTTTGCTTTTGTCGCTTTCGTATCCTTGCCGTCAAGCTCCCGCGTCAGATGATTATACTCTCCTTGACGAACAGAACCGTACAGCGAAGAGCATAAGAACTGCGGCAACAGCGCTGCGTCTTGTTCATTCAGCGGTCGTAGAGAAAACAGATTCAAAGCGAGCGAACGGCTGCGCTGTTCGAATTCCGATATCTGCAGCTTGTTAAGTTCTCTTCCGATGTAGTCAAAGTCAAGCTCGGGATGCGTATTCAAATATACATATATATCGAGTAAAGCGCGCATACCTGTGCCGTTGTGCGAAAAATGCTTATAGATATGCGCCAGCATATAAACATAAAAATCCTCAGCAGTGAAAGCGTATTCACACCCCGCCTTATGGATCAGCCGCTCAAATACATCTGCATAGTATTCTGCCGCAACAGGCGAATCCTTGTCATAAAACAGACTGTGGTGTATCTCAAACTGCAGCGTAGGCGGTTTCTGATAGATATCGTGATGCCGTTCACCGTAGTGCTCACAGCTATAGCCGAGTTCAGTCATGATCCTCCTGATGTCAGCCATTCGTGAGTTGTCACAGAGGATATCGTTATCGGTCATCTCGCGCATACCGTAACGCGGATAGCAATCCTTAAGTACGATCCCCTTCAACGGTAAATACCAAATATCGGCTTCATTCAGTTTTTTACAGAGCTCAGCGCGCTCGATGTCGAACAGTCCCAGCTTGCGCCTGGCTTTCAGCTTAGCTTGTGTAAACCGCCTGTCTTCAATCCCCGCGCTATCCAGCGCAAATGCAACAACAGCACATAAGCCGTGGCTCTCTGAAAGCGAATAGAGCTTATCACAGTCGATCTCTTCGGCTTTGAGATCACACTTCTTTTCATTTACCGCGCAGGAGAGAAGATAAACCAACGTCCGGGCGGTGTCGGAGTAATCTGTCATATCAAATAAACCTTTTTAACTGTCTGCGAATAAACAGGATATGTCGGTATAACGCGTAACGTTTATCGTACACCGAGATCGTCTCACCGTTTCTGATGATTTCCGTCAGCACGCCGACGACATGCCTGTCGGTGATTCCCGACTCCGTCAAACAGCGGTTATCTCCGCAGATGAGATAATCGTTCTTTCTGACCTTGATGATACGGTGCAGCACATATTGTCCGCTGTCGCGCTTATAAAGCGGGATATCATACTTTTTCAGAGGGGCGTTGACCGCGCGTATCACCAGCAGATCGCCTTTTTTGATCAGCGGATACATACTGTCGCCGACGCTTGTATAGATCAGCACGCCCTTGTCTCGAATAATGTCCTCGAATTTAGCTTTATTCATCGATCGCACCGATTGCTCTGAGCTTATTGATCACCGAGCGAACGTCCTGCTCCATTTCGGAACGGCTTCCGTCAAAGGCTTCGGCAAGCGCATCAACGATCTTCGCCTCATCGGTTTCCCGAGTCAGGCATCGCAGGATAACGCCGACCGTTTCGTTTCCCTCTCCCAATCCGTGAAAGGATGCATCAGCCGTGGGTATCAGCATCGTATCTGAGCCGATAGTATGGATCACATAATTATCATTCAGTTTCATTCTCGGTTCCTCCAAGAAAGCGCGCACCAAGCGCGTCTGCTTTCGTATACCCATCGCTCGTGCGCGCGCAGTGCGCTGCTGAGCGGGGAATATAGTATAAAGCGCCAAACAGACTGGACGAGCAAGTCTGTCCGGCGTCATGATTCAACTGTATCGCATTTATCCTACTCGGACAGCACAGACAGCCGCCGCGGAAGGGGCTTTACTCCGGTATATGTCCGTTTCCCGTCCACATCACGGAGAACAGTCGTTATTTCTACGCTTGCGGTGGAAACAGGAAGTACAGGGACAAACCGATCATCCCCAGATAGAAAACCGGTCGCATAACGATCGTCCTGAGAGGACTCATCTCCAAGCCGATCCCGTACACAAAGTACAGCACCGCCTCCAAAGCCAAGCCGCACAGAAACAGTATCGCCGCAACCGTCGGAAGCGCCACACCTGCCCGCGGGTAGAAAGGAAGACTTTTCAGAATAAAAATATAATAGATGAGCAGCAGAAGCAATCCGATTTGGGTTGCCAGATAAGCACAACCATACAAAACGGTATACAGCTTTGAAAAGTCCAGATATGCGATCACCTGTCCCGCCATACGCAGCTTCAACGCAAACACCGTGAGCAAGGCGACGATGAACGCCACTCTGCGGCCGATCAGGAATCGGATGTCCTTCGGCTTTACGCCCGCCGTAACGGCAAAGGCGGTGAACACAAAATACATCAGCGCCACGACCGCGCTGATAAAGATCGCCTGCGAGGAGAGCGAAGCCCCGCCTCTGTAGATGATAAATAAATTATAGACGGAATATACGGCGAATAATAACGCGGTGAGAATAACGTTTAGTTTTCTGAACTTCAGCTTCATCAAGGTTTCCTCCAAAAACAGACAGCGGCGCTTGCCGTTTGCAAACGTCGCCGCATAAAATCACAGACAGCCCCTTTGCTGTTTGCAAAAAGTATCAGAACCACGAGCCGGGAGCTTGATTAAAGCTATCAAACGAACCATAGGCGTTTTCCAGCTCACGCTTTAACAGCGTCGGTTGAGGATGTTCCTGCCCCGATGTCGTAATAATATCCTCGGTATCGAACTCGGATATTATCAGTTTTTCGCGCTTAGATTCGGGTTTCATAGAAGGGCTCCATAATAACTTTGTTTTCATCACGGTTTGAATACTTCGCGTCCCCAACCTTCTTCATCGGTAGGCAGCTGTGTATGGGCTTCGGTAGGAGAATGTGTCGGTTGTTCGGTCGGAGCTGCGGTCGGCGGCTGTGTTGCCGCTTCGGTAGCTTCTGTCGGAGATTCAACAAACTCATCTATCGTATAGGGTGTATCAAGCGCCACGAGCCACCTTAGGATATAGGTGGCGTCAGTTATCTCGATCTCGCCGTTGCCGTCGACATCCGCAGCGAGTTTTGAGAATCTGTTGTTCGTCGGAATTCCGGCAAGATTTCTCTGGATCGCACTTGCGTCGGTGATCGTGACAGTCTCGTCACCGTCAGCATCGCCTAACCGAACCCCGGCTGCGCAGGCGATCGTACACATCAGCAGACAAGCGGTGACCGATATCAATGCCAATATGGCTTTTTTCAGCTTAAAGGTCATTGAAATTCACCTCTGCATTATCCCTTTGCTTTTCACCTGTGGAAGATGATACATTTGAAGAACCATTCTTCTCTTCCTTAGCTCGGGAGGAATCGTCCCGGTTTGATTGCTCGTTCGAGTCGCTCACCTGAGCATCCTGCTTTCCGGATTCTTCTCCTTTTTTCACGGACGAAGTATCGCCGTTCGGCTCGTCGGAGCGATTCTCTTTTTCTCCTGAATTGCCGACGGGAGTTTTTTCTTCTGCTATGTTATCGCTTGACGAGGAGCCGGCGGTTGCTTTTTCGGGAGTCGGCTGTTGGGATATGCAGACGATATCTGTTGCTTGGGATGACGTCGGCTCTGTACTTTTTTCGGAAGACGCCGTACTCGATGTCGCACCCGTATCATTGTTTTCACCGCAGCCTGATATGCATATCGCCAAAGCGACAAGCATGACAGCCAGCAGCAAACGACTCTTGGACAAATCTATCACCTACGGTCATTTATCCGCAAAGCAAGCGGAATACAATAAGCTCATTATAGGTATAGAGCTACTTATATATTTAGTATATTTTATAACACTGTATGCAAAAAGTCAATTGCAAAATGGAGGATTAGTATTAGATTTAAGCGAACGATTGTCTCCCGTCAAGAATCAACGATCACTGAATGATCTATTTTTGTACACTGCTCTCTTTTGTACACTGCTCTCTTGGAATGATATGCCAGCCAAGAATCGGAATAACTCCGCTAAATTACTGTATATGTCTATACTTTCTCAGCATATAAATGCCCCCTTACGGCAGTTTTTTTACTCTGCCGTAAGGGGGATTGGTTTATTGTGCGATTACCTTATTCCGCTCTCATCCGTTCATTTCGCAACCGTTCCGACCTTGATCCATTTTGCGTAGAGGTGGTAGTCGCCGCCATCGCGCTCGACAAATCCATCGTTTTCGAATTCCGACGCAATAGTCGCAGCGCTGTCGGGCGTATCACATTCTGTAAAGTCGTTGTTATGATACCAACCGGCAAAGACGTACTCGTCGCCCGCCCATTCGGGGATATCGTAGAAATGCTCTACCTTACCGCCGGTAAGATCCATGGGCTCATAAATGCGGAAGACCTTTTGGATCTCGTCAGCGTTGCCGCTGGTATTTCATGAATGCCCTTGACGAGATCAGTTAGGGTGACTGTAATTTACCGAATCGTGGTTTTGACAGTCGTATTTCCGCCTGTCCATTGATAAAATCCCTTGCGAACCTCGACGTATTCCGAGAAAAAATAACGCAGGATTGCGGAAAAAGATCCGCCCCTTTGCGCGTTTTGTCATTTTTTAATCAAGCCCCGGAATAAAAAAAGAAAAGGGCCGTCTTGAATTTAAGACGGCCCTCCGGATCCTATTCGGTTTTATTTTTTCGTAAAGGACATCGCCCTTTCGGGTGCGGCTGTGGTTGTGTTATGAAGTTTTGATTAGCCGAGCTGCTCTATCGCTGCCTTGATCAGGGCGATCTTCTCGCGCTCGCGTTCCGCCTGCGCTTTGATCTTCTCGATGACGGCGGCGGGAGCCTTGCCCATGAAGCCGGGGTTGCCGAGCTTCTTCTCGTCCTGCATGAGCATTTTCTCGGTGTTCATGAGCTCCTTGTTCAGTCGCTTGAGCTCCGCTTCCTTATCGACCAGCTCGTTCATCGGGATGTAGAGCTTCGCGTCGGCGGTGACGACCGTCACGGCGCCGTCGATATTGAAGTCATCGCCGATCTCGACCTCGCTTGCGGATGCGAGCTTCTTAAAGAACTCAACGCCGTGTTCGAAGGTCGACGCGGTCTTGGTGGCGATATAGAGCTTCGCCTTCTTGGAAGGCGGTACGTTCATCTCGTTGCGCTGTGTGCGGATGGCGGTGATCGCGTTCATGATCTTCTGCATATCCGTCGCCTCACGCTCGAATGCGAGCGCGTCGGTGTACTCAGGGTACTGCTGCAGCATGATCGTGTCGCCCTCGTGGGGGATATTCTGCCAGATCTCCTCGGTGATGAACGGCATGAACGGATGCAGGAGCTTGAGGATCTTGTCGAGGACATAGACCAGCACCCTGCGGGCGTTCTGAGCCGCCTGTTCATCGTCGCTGTAGAGATCGGTCTTCTTCAATTCGATGTACCAGTCGCAGAAGCAGTCCCAGATGAAGTCGTAGAGCTTCTGTACCGCGATACCGAGTTCGAACTTCTCGAGGTTCTCGGTGACGTCTTTGCACAGGGTATTCAGGGTGGACAGCACCCACTTGTCCTCCAGCTTGAGCTTATCGGGGAGGGTCAGGGGGACATCGTGACCCTCGATATTCATCAGCACGAAGCGGCTGGCGTTATAGAGCTTGTTCGCGAAGTTGCGGCAGCTCTCGACGCGGGTCTCGCTGTAGCGCATATCGTTGCCGGGGGAGTTGCCCGTCGCGAGGAAGAAGCGCAGCGCGTCGGCGCCGTACTTCTCGATGACCTCGATCGGGTCTACGCCGTTGCCCAGCGATTTACTCATCTTTCTGCCCTGTTCGTCACGGATCAGACCGTGGATGAATACGGTGCGGAAGGGTACGTCGCCCATGTTGTGGATACCGGAGAACATCATGCGAACGACCCAGAAGAAGATGATGTCATAGCCGGTGACCAGCGTATCGGTGGGGTAAAAGTACTTGAGCTCCTCGGTGTTCTCAGGCCAGCCGAGGGTCGAGAACGGCCACAAGGCGGAGCTGAACCAGGTGTCGAGGGTGTCGGGATCCTGGGTCATGTGCTTCGAGCCGCAGTGAGGGCAGGTATCGACAGCGGTCTTGCTGACGACCATCTCGCCGCATTCGTCGCAGTAGTAAACAGGGATACGGTGACCCCACCACAGCTGACGGGAGATGCACCAGTCCTTGATATTTTCTAACCAGTTGAAATAGATCTTCTCGGATCTCTTGGGGATAAACTGCGTCTTGCCGGTGCGTACCGCGTCGATCGCGGGGGCGGCAAGGGGCGCCATCTTGACGAACCACTGCTTCGATACCATCGGCTCGATGGTGGTATGGCAGCGGTAACAGGTGCCTACGTCGTGAGAGAGGGGCTCGATCTCCTTGAGCAGTCCGAGCGCAGTCAGGTCGTCTACGATCGCCTTGCGCGCATCGATGGTGGTCATGCCGGCATACTTGCCGCAGTCGAGTACCTCGGGCTCGTTCTCGCTGAGCTTGCCCTTCGCCTTCAGCTCCTCGTATGCCGCGACGTCCTCGGCGCCGGTCATGTGACCGTCGTAGGTGAAGCAGCGCACGATCGGCAGGCTGTGACGCAGCCCGACCTCAAAGTCGTTGGGGTCATGGGCGGGGGTGATCTTCACGACGCCGGTACCCTTCTCCATATCGGCATGCTCGTCGCATACGATCGGGATCTCCTTATCCAGCAGGGGAAGGATGACGTGACAGCCGTGCAGGTGCTTATAGCGCTCGTCCTCGACGTTGATCGCGACGGCGGTATCGCCCAGCATGGTCTCGGGACGGGTGGTGGCGATCTCCAGCATCTCGCCCGTCTCCTTGACGGGGTAGAGAATGTGCCAGAAGTTGCCGTTCTTCGCTTCATATTCGACCTCGGCGTCCGAGATCGAGGTGCAGCAGTGCGGGCACCAGTTGACCATGCGGTTGCCGCGATAGATCAGACCCTCGTCATACAGCTTGATGAATACTTCCTTGACGGCATTGGAGCAGCCCTCGTCCATTGTGAAGCGCTCGCGCTCCCAGTCGCAGGAGACGCCCAGCTTCCAGAACTGCTTGGTGATTCTGCCGCCGTACTCGCGCTTCCATGCCCACGCGCGCTCGAGGAACTTTTCACGTCCGAGATCGTCCTTAGTGACGCCTTCCTTGCGCATGGCTTCTACGATCTTCGCCTCGGTGGCGATGGAGGCGTGGTCGGTGCCGGGCAGCCACAGCGCCTCGTACCCCTGCATTCTGCGCCAGCGGATCAGGATGTCCTGTAGGGTGTTGTCCAGCGCGTGACCGATATGCAGCTGACCCGTGATGTTCGGCGGCGGCATAACGATGCAGTAGGGCTTCTTGTCGGGGTCGACCTTGGCGTGGAAGTAGTTGTGATCCAGCCAGTACTGATATATCCTGTCTTCGACCTGCTTCGGATCGTAGGACTTGTTGAGTTCTGCCATAATAGCCTTCCTCTCCATATTTTTATCGGTTGAGATTGCCGCGTCGGGACGATGTCCCTCCTCACAATGACAATCGAATATGATACTGATACTCTAACCTATATATTATCGCATTACAGGCGGCTTTTGTCAAGGCTTTTTCGGGTATGGAGGAAGGAGTTAGGAGTCAGGAATGAGGAGAAGGAATAAAATAAACGTTGCAGTGTTCCGTAGGGGATGGTTCCTCAGTCGGAGCCGTCGCCCTACAGCACGATCAAACGCACGATATACAATTCCAAAAGCCGTCAGGCTTTCCTACCACCATTCACCATTCACTATTCACTATTCTCCGTTCTCCGTACATACAACAATACCCCCGGGATTGCTCCCGGGGGTGATGTGGCTATTGAGTTATAAGACTCGAGCTTTGAGAATATAGCAATCAGCTTTGAGCTTTATGCTGAAATCACTCGCCCTTAGCGCGCTCGGTGAGGGTCTCGTAGCGAGCCTCTGCTGTCTTTTCCGCCTTCTCGAAGAGCTGCTCAGCTCTCTCGGGGAAGGAACGGGTCAGAGCGGAGTAACGAGCCTCGTTCATGATGAAGTCACGATAGGACTCGGTCGGCGCCTTGGAATCGAGGATGAAGGGATTCTTGCCCTCAGCCTTGAGTCTGGGATCATAGCGGAAGTTGTTCCAGTAGCCGCAGGCAACCGCGCGCTGCATCTCCTTCTGGCAGTTCTGCATGCCGCCCTTGATGGAGTGCATCTCGCAGGGAGCGTAGCCGATGATCAGCGACGGACCCGGATAAGCCTCAGCCTCCTGGATCGCCTTGAGGGTCTGGTTCATGTCAGCGCCCATAGCGATCTGAGCGACGTAGATGTAGCCGTAGGAGATCGCGATGTCAGCGAGGGACTTCTTCTGGATCGCCTTACCGGCAGCCGCGAACTGAGCGACCTGACCGATGTTCGAAGCCTTGGAAGCCTGACCGCCGGTGTTGGAATAAACCTCGGTATCGAATACCATGATGTTGACGTCCTCGCCGGTCGCCAGAACATGGTCGACGCCGCCGAAGCCGATATCATAAGCCCAGCCGTCGCCGCCGAAGATCCAGACGGACTTCTTGCTGAGATATTCCTTGTTGTCGAGGATGTCCTTTCTGTACGGGCAAGCCTCGTCGACCTTCTCGACCTCGGCGATCAGCGCCTTGGTAGCGGCGGTATTCTTCTCGCCGTCGTTGAGGGTAGCGAGGTACTCGTCGGCAGCAGCCTTGAGCGCGTCGGAGGCTCTCTCGTCAGCGATCATCGCCTTGACGTCAGCGATCAGGCGATCACGGATAGCTCTCTGGCCGAGGAACATACCGAGACCGTGCTCAGCGTTATCCTCGAAGAGGGAGTTCGCCCATGCGGGACCGTGGCCGTCCTTGTTGACGGTATAGGGAGAGGTAGCAGCGGGACCGCCCCAGATAGAGGAGCAGCCGGTAGCGTTACTGATGTACATTCTGTCGCCGAAGAGCTGGGTCACAAGACGAGCGTAAGAGGTCTCGGCACAGCCTGCGCAGGAGCCGGAGAACTCAAGCAGCGGCTGCTTGTACTGCGAGGAGATGACGTTGATCTTTGCGGTGGTCTCGGGCTTCTCGGTGACCTTGGCGACGCAGTAATCGAATACTGCCTGCTGATCGTCCTGAGACTCACGGGCGACCATCTTCAGGGAGTTGGTCGGGCAGACGCCTACGCAGACGCCGCAGCCCATGCAGTCGAAGGGAGATACCGCGAGGGTGTACTTATAAACCTTGTTAACGGCTCTCGGACCGTACTTGATGTTTTCGGGAGCGTCGGCGACCTCAGCCTCGTCCATCGCATAGGGACGGATGGTAGCATGGGGGCAGACGAACGCGCAGCGGTTACACTGAGCGCAGGTCTCGTTGTTCCACTCGGGAACCATAACGGCTACGCCGCGCTTCTCAAACGCGGAAGCGCCCTGCTCGAAGGTACCGTCGGCATGATCCACAAAGGCGGATACGGGCAGGCTGTCGCCGTCCATCTTGCCTACGGGCTCCATGATGTTCTCGACCTGCTTCTCGAGCTTGGTCATCTCTACGTCGGCAGCCTTCTTCTCAGCGTCTACAGCGTCAGCCCAATCAGCGGGTACGTCGATCTTGACGTAAGCGGAAGCGCCCGCGTCGATCGCCTTCTCGTTCATCTCGACGATCTCTTTACCCTTCTTCATGAACTTCTGAGCCTTCTCCTTCATGTAGCCGATGGCTTCCTCAGCGGGCAGAACCTTCGCGAGGGAGAAGAAAGCACTCTGCAGAACGGTGTTGGTACGCTTGCCCAGACCGATCTCAGCCGCGATGTCGATCGCGTTGACGGTGTAGAGCTGGATGTTGTTCTTCGCGATATAACGCTTGGTCTCAGCGTTGAGGTGAGAGTTCAGCTCCTCGGGGGTCCACTGGCAGTTGATCAGGAATACGCCGCCGGGCTTGACATCCTGAACCATCTTGTAGCCCTTGAGGATGTAGGAGGGGTTGTGGCAGGCTACGAAGTCAGCCTTGTTGATGTAGTAGGGGGACTTGATGGGCTTATCACCGAAGCGCAGATGGCTGATGGTGATACCGCCGGTCTTCTTGGAGTCATACTGGAAGTATGCCTGTACATATTTATCGGTATGGTCGCCGATGATCTTGATGGAATCCTTGTTCGCGCCTACGGTGCCGTCGCCGCCCAGACCCCAGAACTTGCACTCGATGGTGCCTTCTGCGGCGGTGTTGGGAGCGGGCTTCTCCTCGAGGGAGAGATCGGTGACGTCATCGACGATACCGATGGTGAAGTTGTGGCGCGGATTCTCCTTCTTGAGCTCCTCATAGACAGCGAATACGCTGGAGGGGGGAGTATCCTTGGAGCCGAGGCCGTATCTGCCGCCGACTACCTTAGCGGTGCGGCCCTGAGTTGCAAGAGCGGCGACAACGTCGAGGTACAGAGGCTCGCCCAGAGCGCCGGGCTCCTTGGTACGGTCGAGGACTGCGATCTTCTTCGCGGTCTCGGGGATGGCTTCTACGAGCTTGTCGGCACGGAAGGGACGATACAGACGAACCTTGACCAGACCGACCTTCTCGCCGTTGGCGTTCATGTAGTCGATGACCTCTTCCGCAACGTCGCAGATAGAGCCCATCGCGATGATGACGCGGTCAGCGTCGGGAGCGCCGTAGTAGTTGAACAGCTTGTAGTCGGTGCCGAGCTTCGCGTTGACCTTGCCCATGTACTCCTCAACGATCTCAGGCAGAGCGTCATAGTACTTGTTGCAGGCTTCTCTGTGCTGGAAGAAGATATCGCCGTTCTCGTGAGAACCGCGCATGGTGGGATGCTCGGGGTTCAGAGCGCGCTTACGGAACGCCTGTACAGCGTCCATATCGGTCATTTCCTTGAGGTCGTCGAAGTCCCAGATCTCGATCTTCTGAATCTCGTGAGAGGTTCTGAAGCCGTCGAAGAAGTTGATGAACGGAACTCTGCCCTTGATGGTGGAGAGGTGAGCGACAGCGCCCAGATCCATGACCTCCTGCGGGTTGGTCTCAGCCAGCATCGCGAAACCGGTCTGACGGCAAGCATAGACGTCAGAATGGTCGCCGAAGATGTTCAGCGCGTGGCTCGCTACGCAGCGGGCGGAAACGTGGAATACGGACGGGAGTAATTCGCCCGCGATCTTGTACATATTCGGGATCATGAGCAGCAGACCCTGAGAAGCGGTGTAGGTGGTGGTCAGCGCGCCCGCGTTCAGCGAGCCGTGTACGGTACCTGCAGCGCCTGCCTCGGACTGCATCTCTTCTACCTTGACGGTAGTGCCGAAGATGTTCTTCATGCCCTGAGCGGACCACTGATCAACGTAGTCAGCCATCGGGCTGGACGGTGTGATGGGGTAGATGCCGGCTACCTCGGTGAACGCATAGGACACCCAAGCCGCGGCGTTGTTGCCGTCCATGGATTTCATTTGTCTTGCCATGTGTTTTCCTCCTGTTTTACGTTGCTGTAAGATGAGCTCCTTCTTACACCAACGCATGAATTAGATCCATGAGAGATCCCTGCCCGAGGGCATACCGACCCCTCATTTTTCATCCTCTATCTTATCACTTTTTGTCGATATTGTAAAGGGGAAAATGTTGTGAGATACAACCATTTATGCAGTTTTGACGGTTAGCAAGGGCTAATTGTTATAAGCTCATCCGACACAGGTTGGTTTGGCGCGCGTTATTTTGACCGTAAAATCGTTCCGACCCTAATTTGCACAAAATTTTTTGTCATTTTTTCTGTGCTTTATTCTAATTATGTATGGAATTTTCAGCGGTTTATTGCTACAATAAATAGTACTGTTATGTGTAAATAAGGATGAGATTGCAGAGGCACATCAATGTGCCTCGCAATGACTTATTATATGTAGGTGAAGTATGTACAAGAACATCATCTTTGATCTATACGGTACACTGATCGATATCCGTACCGACGAATTTTCGCTGGATTTCTGGCGCAAGGCGGTGCAGGTGTTCGCAACGAAAGGCGCTTCGTTCAGCCCGAACGAGCTGCGTACCTCCTATACGAAGTATGTCAAGCGCGCTTTACGCCATGAGCGTCTTCGTCACCCGATCTTCAAGCATGTCGATATCGACCTCTTGCAGGTGTTCCGCAGGCTCTATCAGGATAAGGGGATCAACGCGGATATGACCCTTCTGCGCGATACCGCTCACCGCTTTCGTAAGGACAGCACGCTGATGATCCGTCTGTATGACGGCGTGATCGAGCTCTTAGAGGGGCTCAAAGCCGCGGGCAGAGGCGTTTACCTGCTCTCGAACGCACAGGAGAGCTTCACTATCCCCGAGATGGACGAGCTCGGGATCCTTCAATACTTCGACGGCATCATGATCAGCTCCGAGGAGAAGGTCAGCAAGCCCCAGAAGCAGTTCTTCTCGAAGCTGCTTGAGAGATACCGCCTCGACCCGAAGGAATGTCTGATGGTCGGCAACGATAAGAACGCTGATATGCTGGGCGCTAAGAGCGTCGGCATCGACGGGCTCTACATCCACCAGGAGATCAGCCCCGAGGTGAAGGACGAGAGCGAGGTCACCGCCGTGTACAAGATCATGGACGGCGACGTGAGGAAGATCCTCGGCTATATTACGCAAAACTGAATGATGGATCAATGAAAGAGGCACAGTCGGTCGACTGTGCCTTTGTTTTAATGTCTTTAGACAGTGCCGCTCGCCAGAGCGGTACAAACAACCACCCGC
>CAMVDB010000039.1 GCA_947166135.1 uncultured Clostridia bacterium
GATGATATCCCGATGCAGAAAAAGGCATGTCATGAATTCGCTGCAAAACAGAATATGAAGTATGATCTGGAAAAAGAAAACGAAGATTATGATAATCTGATAATGCTCATTCCCAAGTCGTTAATGCACCCTGAAAAGTATTCTGCTGAGGTTATCAGCAAACGATTATTGAAAACAATATTCTCCATAATCAGTATCTTTCACGGAAAGAGCTGATTGACGATATCCGAGAATCCGTCAGTGCAAATGTACATTGGAATGATTTATTATGAAAAAGAGAAGTATGATTCTCCTCAGCGGGCATTTGTGTTGCGCGCTATACGGCTCGTCTTTCTCCGACGGGGATAATTGACATGTATTCTTGCTTTTGATACAATACTATCATTAAAATGCTTTGGATCTGTGTGGTGAAACTATGGTTTATTTCAATTATATTGCAATGGGCCTGATATGCGTCTTTATCCTGATCGCGGCATTGGTGAAAAAGCGCAGACCGCTTCCGGAGCGCTTTGATCGGCTGATCGAGAGCAGAAGGTTCGAGATCGTTTTCATAGCCGTTCTTTTGATCGTCGGCGCCGCGCTGAGGCTGATCGGGCTTTCCGAGCTGCCTGCGGGCATGAATCAGGACGAGGCGAGCATCGGCTATGATTCGTGGGCTATCGCGAATTACGGCGTGGACAGAAACGGATATCATAACCCCGTCTATCCCGTCGCGTGGGGCGCGGGTCACGGTCCGTTCTATATGTACGCCGCCTCGCTGTTTATCAAATTATTCGGCAACAGCCTCTTTGTCTACCGCCTGCCGCAGGCGCTGCTCGGCGTGCTTTCCGTGTTTGTCCTGTATCTTTTGCTGAAAAAGACGACGGATCGCTTCACCGCGTATATCGGCGCTCTGCTGCTCTGCGTCTCTCCGTGGCATATCATCAGCTCGCGGTGGGGACTGGACGCTAACCCCGCTCCGTTTCTGATCCTGTTCGGCTTGTACTTCTTCGTCAAGGGCTGTCAGGACAAAAAGACATGGTCTTACGCTTTGTCGGCGGCGCTGTTCTCTTTGTCGCTGTATACCTACGCCTCTACCTATATCGTCGTGCCCATCATGCTGATCATACTGGTGGTATATGCTTTGGTAAGGCGTTATCTCACTGTAAAGCAGCTTGTTATCAGCGGCGTCGTTTGTATCGTGATCGCCGTCCCTCTGGCGATGTTCTGGGTCGTCAACCTGTTCAAGCTGCCCGAGATCCATACCGCCTTGTTCAGCGTACCGCGTCTTACGGCGCTGAGATCGAACTCGGTGTTCCTGCCCTTCGATCAGGAGTTCTTCGGCAATGTGCTCAAGAACATCGGCAGACTGTTCTCTCTGCTGTTCTCATACCCTGTCAGAGAGCTGCATAATATTATAGACGGCTTCAACATCATCTACGTGTTTACCTTCCCTCTGTTCCTGTTGGGCGGCTTTCTGTCATTCAAGCGCGCGATCAAGCTGAAATCGGATCGTTTCGATTTTGCGATGTGCGCATGGTTTGTCGCCGCCTTCATTTTCTCGCTGATCGTTCGCCAGAACATCAACCGCATCAATGTCCTTTTCATACCGGTCATCTATTTTGTAGCGGTAGGTATCAGATTCTTAGCCGACCGACAGCGGGAGCTGTGCGCCGTTGTGCTGTGTCTGATCATGGCGGGCTCGGGCTTGTTCGTAAAGTCTTACTTTGGGCCCGAGTACAGACAGCAGATAGGGGCGCAGTTCATGCACGGCTTCGGCGAGGCGGCGCAGTATGCCGATTCGCTTGACAGAAACACCGTCTATTGCGCCGACCTGTATACCGACGGAAGAGTGAACGGCGGATATCTTCTTTTGATGTATTACTGCAAGGTCGATCCCACGCGCTTCAACAGTACCGTGCAGTATTACAATAACGACGCTGAGTTCCGCTTCGCGAAGAGCTTTGACAGGTATAACTTCGTTCTTCCTCAGGATATGACGGCGGACGAGTATCAGGACGATGTATTCATTCTTCCGAGCGATTACGTGAACCGATTCGATTTACGGTATGATATAAAGCAATTTGATAACTTCATCGTTGTCAGCAGATCACGTTAAAAAAATATGAGGCTGTGAAAAAACGCTGTCATTGCGAG
Organism: uncultured Clostridia bacterium; assembly: GCA_947166135.1. Classification (GTDB taxonomy): domain Bacteria; phylum Bacillota; class Clostridia; order Oscillospirales; family Acutalibacteraceae; genus Ruminococcoides. The sequence continues at coordinate 2,137 of CAMVDB010000039.1, forward strand.
CCTGAGGGTTCCCCGCGGCATTCCCACAAAGCCAAGATATAACCTTGGGGAATTGCCGCGTCGATCGCTCCTCACAATGACAACTGCTTGTTTTTTCACAGCCCCTTTGCTGTTTAAGAAAGAAGTATTATGTTTTATTATTTATAAATAATGGTTTTATTTGAAATTAGTATAAGTACGCGTTCTGTGTCGCTCCGTCCGAATTCGGCATCACGTTAACGCAGCACATCAGGAAATATTATAACAAAAGCTATGAAAAAAGGCTGAGAGAATCCGAAAGCGGTACCTCTCAGCCTTTGTTTTATTATTAAGTACGTCGTTGTATTCCTCTTTGCAGGTCATCGCCAATGCCTCTATGCTGCTGATCGCATTGATTTTTGCTCCTCTATCGCTACCGTAACGATATCGCCGACTACGTTGATCGCGTTCTGGAGAGCCCCGAAAAAGACTTCGGCATAGATCGCGACTACTATCAGCTCGTTCGCCTGCAGGTAGAAGGTGATGATCAGCATGCCGATCAAGATCGACCCCGGCTGGTTCGGCGCGCCGATGGACAGGAACAAAACGAGAACCGCGATCCCGATGATTTGCAGCAAGGAAACATGGATTCCCATCATAAAGATAAAGATCATGGAGGTCAGCATGATCAGATAACAGTTGCCGTCCTGATTGGTCTGAGCAAGGATCGGCAGTTTTGACGAGATACGTTCTCTGTTGAATCCATATTCCCGCCAACAGTATCTAATGTTGAAGGGGAGCGCGTCAATGGCTGAATTGATCTTGTAGTTTTCCCAGAGCAGCGGAGGGAATTTTTTGATGAACGGAACGATCTTGACGCCGCCGATCAAAAGCCGTATCAGATAAAACCCCGCCATAACGAGCAGACTGAGGAATACGACGCCGACAAATTCAACCACGACGAGAAGATTGGTAAAGCCATCCGTAAAGAGCGACGAAAGAACCGCAAGGAAACAGAAGAACGGCAGGGTAAACATCACGACATTCAGCATTTTGGAAAAGAATGTCAAACAGACGTTGACCCCTTTTTGCATGACGTCAAAATACTCTCCGATCGAACAAAAAGCGTATGTGGTAAGCAGTGCGAGAATAATGATCGGGAAGGGAAGGTACGTTTCAAAGGGCTCAAAAATACTGCTCGGCAGCAGGGAGGAGATAAACTGTGTGGCGGTCATTCCTCCTTCGAATCCATCGTGTCCTTCAAGATAGCCCTCCAGATGACTCAAGAGGAACGCAATCAGGAAGCTCGTCCCGATTGCAAGTAAAACAGCGATCAGCGAAGTAACGATCGTCTTTATCTGCAATTTTCTGTCCGAAGAGCTTTTTTCCGAAACGATATAGATGTCCGTCAGATTCTTTACCAGCGAAAAGAAGGTGACGGGCGCGCCTACCATCAGCATCGCGTTGGCGAATTGATCCATCAAAGGCATGAAATAGCTGTTGTCGATCTCAACCATCTTATCGGCGCTCAGCATCGGGCTGATCAGAAGATAGACAAGGATCGCCAGCGCAATTCCGATCATGCTGTACAGCAGCGAGCTTTGGTAGTTTCTCTTGACGACTACGCGGATGCTGTTATAGCCTAACCGGTATCGATAGCCTATCTTGTCATGATAAGCGTGCACGATCCTTAATTCGGGCGATATCTTATCTTTGCTTTTTTCGACCGGAACATAAGGCTTTCCCTCGAAGCCGAACTTGATATTGTATTCTCCGAAGTTTCGCTGCGCCTTTATCGTCAACATGGTATTCTGATCAAAGCCCTGTTCGATAATATCACGGAACAGCGCTTCAAACAGCAGCTTGGTCTCCGTGATAGCATCCTTGCTGAAACGGTTTTGTGCCAGCCATTGTTCAATAAACCGATCGGCGGCTTCAAAGTTATCCATTGTCAGCTGAATTTCTATAGATCGTGTTTTGCTCATGCTCACCGTTCTCTCACCGTCCTTACAGATCGTCAACTTATTTTACAAGATACGCGAATCATCAGGAAAAATATGAGTGCTTTGAACCGGTATTCCTTTGTATTATTGATCCACGAATTTGACACCTCCGGTTAGTTCTTTGCATTTATTCAACTTCTGACGCCTGCGTTTATATTCTTAAAATTCGAGGCGTTAGACTTGTAGAGGTTTTTGAAAACTCTGTAGCTGCGTTCGTATATCTTCTTGTTCTCAGGGTCGGGAATATATTTATGATTGGGTTTTACCAACCGACGCGATAACGCAAGCACATCCTCGCCTTGGATACCCGCCGCAACAACGAGCGCCGTTCCGATCGCGCCGACCTCTTGGGCGTTGTTGACGGTCTCTATCGTCCTTCCCGTAATGTCCGCCAGCATCTGGCAGGTAACGGGAGATAACGCTCCTCCGCCGACAAATCGAATCGTATCGGATGTCTTTACCTTTTTCTCTTCACATTCCAACAGCCAGCGCAGATGATAACAAATCCCCTCTAAAACAGCGCGGATCATGTCCCGCTTACCGTTTTCGATTCTGATATTGAAAAACATCCCTCCTGCATTGGAGTCCTCGAACGGACAGCGGTTGCCGTGGAGCCAAGGGGTAAAGATCACGCCGTTTGCTCCGGGAGGAACCTTTCTGACCTCTTCGGACAGGTAATCATAGAGGCTCAAATATTTGCTTTCGATATCATCAGCCACGGTAGAATTACTCAGATAAACGCCGATTTCATCCAACGCAAGATGTTCCATGACCCATTCAAAGCATTTTCCGGCTGTTTCCAATTCCGCGTAATAATTAAAGTAACCGTGCTTGGCGGACAGAACGCCTGTTATCATAGCATTGATATCGACGGTTTGATGATCCATAAAGGTCGATACCCATCCCGATGTTCCGACATAGATATGCGTGTCTCCCGGCTTTGTGCATCCGGCGCCGATATTGACAAAGGTGGTGTCGCCGCCACCACCGAAGACAGGGATTCCTTCTACGAGCCCGAGCTCCCGAGCCGCTTTCTCTGTAAGCCCTCCGACTAAATCCGTGCAGTCGATGATTTGAGGCATATGATCGGGATTCACTTTGTACATCTTCAAAAGACCTTTGTTCCATCCTTCCTTCCCCTTGCGTGTATCATAAAGGAAGGTCGCAAAGGCGGTATCGGCAGTCCTGACGATCCTGCCGGTGCAGCGAGAAACGAGGTAGTCACCGATATCCAACCATTTATAGATCTTTTTGAAAGTCTCCGGTTCGTTGTTTTCCACCCACTTGTACTTCCATACCGGATCCTTTGCGCTGGTTGAGCCCGCGTAATTGACAAGCAGATTCCGCACAAGCTTATAAAGGCTGCAGCCTGAAACCTTGATGATGCCGCTGCCCATACATTCCTTGTATTCTTTAAAGCCCTTCTGATCGAGATAGTTCATCGGGCGTCTGAGGGCGTTTCCGTTCTCGTCAACAAAAACCGCTCCCTGCATCTGTGAACAGAACGCAATTCCTTCTATTTCAGTGGGTTTAACATCCGATTTCTTTAACAAATCACGCGTAGTTGAACAAATCGCGTTCCACCATTCTTCCACATCCTGTTCTGCGCCTCCGTTATCGGAAACGTAAAGGCCGTACTCGGCAGAAGCGCCCGCTACAAGATGGATTTGTGAATCGATTTGAAACAGACAGGTTTTAACGCTGCTTGTTCCGAAGTCATAAATGATGATATACATTGACTCATCCTCTTATTCGTCGATATGGACGCTCCATCCCGTGTCGACTTTCTCATAAACCTTACTAAGGGTTTCCTCGTCCAAATCAGGCCAGTCAACGATGGTACGGGCTTTATCTTTTACCAGATACGCTTTTTCGGCGCACAAAGCAATCGGTGTGTCCGAAAGAGAGTCGGAATAAAAATGATCGATTTTCGGAAAGCCGTGGTCGATCATGTACTGTGCCTTTTCCTGCGCGTACATCAGGTTATGCAAAAACACTCCGTACTTACGGTTGAATTCCGTCGCCATGAAGTTCACGCCGAGCCTTTTAGCAATAGGTCCGATGATGCAGTCGGGCGACGCGCTGATGATCAGATCGTCGGGCTTTTTTTGAGCCAGATACCAAGGGACGATCTTTTTCTCGTTTTTGTCCCAATAACGCTCGATCTGTTCATCAAAATCATCGATCAGCGTCAAATAGCAAAAAAACTCACGCTGCATCAGATACTCCGGCATTTTCCCGATTTTACGCTTGATTAGGTTTTTGACCACTTTCGGAGCAAAGGTGAAAAACAGCTTAGGATGCCGTTTCATACACCAGATAAAAAAGTCGATCGAACAGTCCGTAGGGAATATCGTTTTATCAAAATCATATACATTCATGTTGTTTCCTTTTTAGTGACCGATAAAGTAATCATCCATACTACTCTATCGGCTTAATTCAAATTCTTTTTTTATGGTAAGGATATTCTTTCCGTCCCTGTATTCATAGCGCATATCGTCCATGCTGTTCTTGACCATATAGATGCCCGACCCGCCTTTTTGCGCTCTTTGGCACCAAGCGCAACGTCGATCGCAATTTGCGTCAGCATCGGACAGCCTGCATCTTCCAACTGTTCATCGATGAACGACTGTACCTTCAGCAGATTATTCCTGTCAGCCGCGATGACAAGCTCTTTCATGAATCTTCCTTCGCTGTGGCGTCATCCGGAGAACCGTTGTATTTCAATCCGACCATCGTCAGATCGTCAAACTGAGGAGCTTCTTTCACAAAAGCATCGACAGCGGCGCGTACTCCCGCCAGAATCTCTTTTTGTGAAGCGCCCTCGGGAATCGCGTTGAGCGCTTCAATGGTGCGGTCTGTACCGAAGAGCTGATTGTTCGCATCGGTGGCTTCGGCAACGCCGTCGGTGTAGACAAAGATGCTGTCGCCCTTCTTGAGTTGGATCTCGGTGTTCTTATACTTGGACATTTCCAATGCGCCGATCGCCAGACCGTGCTTGTCCTTCAGCAATACATATTTTCCGGTCGTGTTGATGATAGGATACTCATGACCGGCGCTCGCGGTGGTGAGCTTGCCTGTGCTGATTTCGAGGATACCCAGCCATACCGTCACGAACATATGTGCATCGTTGTTGGCGCAGACCTGCTTGTTGACTCTTTCGAGTATCTCTGCCGGAGAGCCGCCCATAAGAGCATGGTCGTTGATAAGGATCTTTGAGGACATCATGAACAGCGCTGCCGGAACACCTTTTCCGGATACGTCCGCGATCACCATTGCGAGGTGATCGTCATCGATCATGAAGAAGTCATAGAAGTCTCCGCCGACCTCCTTAGCCGGATCCATGGAAGCATGGATATCAAACTCCGGACGTTCGGGAAAAGCCGGAAAGATGGAAGGGAGCATACCTGCCTGGATCTCGGTCGCCATATTGAGTTCGGTCTCCGTAGACGCCAGCTTTCTGCTCTTGGCATTGAAGATAACACAGTACATGATGATCAGCGACATCAAAACGATCCCGTACTGGCTGGCTTCGCCGAAGCTGCCGCCGATCAGGACGAATTCGATAAGCGGCAAAACGATAAAAGTCAATGCAGCCGCTTTCTGGCTAAATGGGTTGTGGGACTTAAGTATCATTATGGCCGTAAGAACAGATGTCACTGCAAGGAAAACTTCCTCGATCAAATCGATTGCCGTTTCCTCATACATCCCTTCAGCGGTGACTGTGAAGGTAACCGGTGTAATAATATTTGCGAGCAAAACGATCGTTTGAACGACCAGCAGGATAGGAATGAGCTTTTCCGCGATACGGGCGAGCTTTCCCTCAAAGCCGAGCGTTTCTCTTACATACAGGTAGAAGAGGAAGATCATTGCAAGATCGATCAGCTTGCTCAAAAGGCAGAAAATGAAACAGAGCGTGCGGCTATCCGGCACCAGTACCGTATAGCAGATTATTTCATTTACGACAAAGCAGGCGCTTACCAAAAGGATCAGTATTCTGAAGGCTCTTATCCCTTCGCCTTTCTGCGCCATACATCCAAAATACAGCGCCGCGCATATTAACGCTCCCAATGAATCTACGCCGGAATTATACAGATACGGCTGCAGTCTCACTTCGGAAAAAAAGGGAGTGCTGAATCCTATGATAAATAAGGCGGACGCGATAGTAAAAATCAGTCCGTATAATCGGATATCTTTCAATTTCTTAATCATATTTTCTCTCCGTCATATTGGTGCCTCACCGTTATCATCAAGCGGTGTAAGGCCATGTAGTTATTACTCGATGTTGAACAAGCGACCGAATCCGGTCAGCTCAAAAACCACGTTAACAGGCTCAGTGAGATTGCAAACGACCATCTCTCCTTTGTCTTCCATATCCTGCAGAGCGCCGAGCAGAACACGCAATCCCGCGCTGGAGATGTATTCGAGCTTAGCAAGATCCATGGTCAGCTTCGTTGCGCCACCGACGACTTCATTGATCTTGCTTTCAAGATCGGGAGAAGTGATCGTGTCAAGTCTGCCTTCCAGCAGGAAGGTGTATTCGGACCCGTCTTTTGTCATCGAGATCTTCAGATAACTGTTGCCGTCCGAACTCGATGTAGTATCCTTATTCTTTTTGTTAAAAAGACCCATGTTTATATCCTCCTGTTGTAATAATTATTTGACTGTAGGTCAGATGCAGAAATTACATATTCAAATGACTTCTTCTGGCGTTTCGTGATCAATCGGTCTGCGAAAACCTGACAAAAAACGAGCTGTGAATAAAAATCTTGGCGGCTGTCCGATTCTCACCGGGATACCGTGTTTTCGGTAACGTACACCTTATCCGCCGGAAACTCTGCCTCATTTTTTATGCCCCATCATTATCAATACATTTTTCCTGATAGCATTATAATCCAAATTTAAACAGAAAACAATAGTTTATTGGTGATTAGGGTTGTTTTCTTTTCTGTAACAGCGAAGTCCCTATATTGACAAAACAGCTCTCCGAAACAGTAATCACATCGTAAAACAGGCTCCCTCAAACGCGAGTGAGCCTTTATTCTGTCCGGTATCTTTATTAAAGTCACTGTCTGATATGCAAGCTGATGCGGTTTGTTCCAATATGGAACACCCTTAAAAAATGTCTGAAAGGTATTTGAAATATGTCGATTTTTTTGGTAAAAGAATAAATTGAAAAGTTGTATACCGCCGTTTTGATACAACTGCTGATTTCTCAAAAGGAGGAATAGGAATGAAAGGAAGATTTTGGAGAAAAACTCTGTCAGTCTGTCTGGCTCTTTTGATGGTCGCGGCGCTCGTTCCGGCGCAGCTTATCGCGAGTGTCGGCGCGACGAGCGGGGTCCTTTATCTCAGCAGGAGCTGGGACGACTCAAAGGTCGTAGAGGAGACGAAAACCGCCGACTGTCAGGATTATAATTCCGGCATTACCAATCTCGACGGTTGGTACTATGTGAACGGATATTACGAAGTGAGCCAAAGATTGAATGTCACAGGCACAGCCAATATCGTCATCAATGATGGCTCCACTTTATTGGCGAAGGATGGCATTCACGTTCCCCCGGGAACGACGCTCAACGTCTATAACACGCCCGGTGGTGAAAACGGCAGGCTGGTGTGCCAGGTAGACACCGATAACGCGGCAGCCATCGGCGGCAACGAAAATGAGACGTGCGGTACTGTCAATATTTACAGCGGAACCGTTATCGCAAATACCCGCGACTACGGCGGCGAAGACGCGGCGGGTATCGGCGGCGGCTTTAAGGGCTACGGCGGTCAAATCAATATCTACGGCGGCACGGTCGACGCGACCGGCGGTTCTTCTTCATTTGACGGCGGCGCGGGTATCGGCGGCGGCGGTCAAAGCTGGGGCGGCTATATCAAGATCTACGGCGGCAACGTCACCGCTCACGGCGGCGCGAACGCGGCAGGTATCGGCGGCGGCGACGGCGATACCAGCGGCAATGTCGAGATCTTCGGCGGTGCCGTAAATGCGTTCGGTGGTTCTGAAAACTACGACGGCGGCGCGGGTATCGGCGGCGGTAATGGAAAAGGCGTCAATAACATCGTTATCTACGGCGGTGGTGTCACAGCACATGGCGGCTGTGACGCCGCAGGCATCGGCGGCGGTGACGACGGCGTTGACAGCGGCGTCGGTTACGGCAATATCACGATCGTAGGCGGTACGGTCGAGGCGACCGGCGGCGACTACGGCGCGGGTATCGGCAGCGGTCAAAACGGCTCCGGCTTCAAGATCAAGCTCACTAACGCGAACGTGACCGCAACGGGCGGCATCAACGCGGCAGGTATCGGCGGCGGTGACTGCGGCTCTGCCGATTCCATCACGATCAACGGCGGTATCATCCACGCGACCGGCGGTTCTGAAAATTCCGACGGCGGCGCAGGTATCGGCGGCGGTAACGAAAAACCGGGCGGTATCATCACGATCACCAACAGCGACGTCACCGCTAAGGGCGGCTGTGACGGCGCGGGCATCGGCGGCGGCGACGCCGGCAATGGCGGCACGATCACCATCACCGGCAGCAAGGTCGAGGCGACCAGCATCGCTGACGGCGCGGGCGTCGGCGGCGGCGACGGGGGAGACGGCGGCACGATCACCATCACCGGCGGCAAGGTCGAGGCGACCGGCGGCGCCAACGCCTCAGGTATCGGCGGCGGCGACCACGGAACCGGCGGTATCGTCACGATCAACAGCGGCAAAGTTACTGCTCAAGGCGGCGAAGACGCGGCGGGTATCGGCGGCGGAGAAAACGCCGACGGCGGCGTGATCACTATTAATGACGGCGAAGTCACCGCAACGGGCGGTCAAGACGGCGCCGGTATCGGCGGCGGCGGCGACGGCGTGGCGTCCGGCGGTAACGGCGGCGTGATCACCATCAACGGCGGCACGGTCACAGCGAACGGCGGTAAATTTCATAAGGAAGCCGAAGGCACACATTACAACGACGGCGCCGCAGGTATCGGCGGCGGATATCTGGGCAACGGCGGAACCATCAAGATCACCGGCGGCGAGGTCACGGCGACAAGCGGTTACCAGGCGGCAGCTATCGGCGGCGGTGACGGCGGCGCGAGCGGCAATATCACGATAACCGGCGGTAAAGTCAGAGCCAAAACTCTTGCGTATTTTGTTTCTTGGACGAATAAATCGGACGCAGCTGCCGGCATCGGCGACGGAATGAGCGTTCACGGAGATTCCGAACGCATCATCACGATTTCCGGCGGAGACATCGTTACAGAAACTGTGGATGAAACTAACCCTTATCTTCATGGCGGCGCGGGTATCGGCTCAGGCTACGGCGGAAGCGGCTCCGAGAATATGAAGATCATCATCACCGGCGGTAAGGTCGTGGCAAACGGTGCTCCTAGCTCCGCGGGTATCGGCGGAGGCGAAAAAAAGTACGTCGGTGAGATCTCTATCAGCGGAGATGCCAATATCATCGCCAGAGGCGGCGGATTCGGCGCGGGTATCGGCGGCGGAGCTAAGGCTAAGTCCGGAAAGATCACGATCTCCGGCGGCACGATCGAAGCCTACGGTGGAGGTAGCGGCGCGGGCGTCGGTTCCGGTAGCGCGTGCACCCAAAAAGATAATTCTGTGGATATCACGATCTCCGGCGGCAATATCAAAGCGAACGGCGGTGCTGGTATTAAATATTATCAGGAAAGTTATTATTTTCCGGGAGCGAGTATCGGCGCAGGCGGTTGTAAACAGGAGATTTTACATGGTACTGATTATGGAGACATTGTAGATAAGTCTTATTTTGCCGGAAACATCTATCTGAACGGCGGTAAGATCACTGCCAACCGAACCATCGGAACGACCCGTGAGGAGGCGCTTGTCGGTGTACAGGGTGAGGTCTATTTCAACGGCGCGACCGTGCAGATCGAAACGGATGAAAATAATCCTTCCGTAAGGGCTAAAACCATCATTTTCACAGACGACGCGGATCTGCACCAGAAAGTTTCCTATAAGAACGGCGGTTCCGATCCGTTCACCGACGTGGCGAAGGATGACCGGATCCCTACCCTGCAAGATAACACAAAAAAGTTCGTCTTGGTATCGCTATGTGATCATAAGGATAAGGAATATCACTATGATTCAGATAATCCCGATAAGCATTCAATGACGTGTGATCACTGCAAGTATGGGGATTATGAAACTCATACCTACGGCGAGCCGGAGTGGGTCTGGACGGATAACAGCCGAACGGCTACGGCGTATTTCCCCTGTGTATATTGCACTCACAAGAAACCTGTCACAGCGACAGTCGAAGAGAAATCCCGCGACAGCATTGTCGGCACGGTGACCTATGAAGCGACAGTTGAATTTGAGGGTAAGACCTATACCGATACCGGTACCGGTATCGCCGACGATATCGGCGCAAGAGTTGTCGGTCATTCCATCTCGCTCGACGGCGACATCGGCGTGAATTTCTACATGGAGCTGTCCGACGCCATCGCGAAGAGCAGAACTGCAAAAATGCATTTCACCATCCCGAAGAACGGCGAACCCGATACACAGGATATCATGGTATCCGACGCGAGAAAGGAAAAGTCCGGAAATAAGACCTACTATGTCTTCAAGTGTCAGGTCGCCGCGAAGGAGATGACCTCCGAGATCAAGGCGCAGATCATCGACGGTGAAAAGCAGGGAACCGTGTTCACCTATTCCGTCAAGGAATATGCCAACTATCTGCTCGAGCATACCGACGAAAGAGCCGATCTCGCGAAGGCGTCTTATCTGGTGAGAACACTGCTCAACTACGGTGCGTACACGCAGATCTACTTTGACAAGAATCCTGATAAGCTCGCGAACGTCGGTTTGACCGAAGAGGAAAAGGCGCTCGGCAATATCTCCATAGACGTTGCTGATTATGACGTCAGCGGTCTGCCCGCGGGTGTGACCTTTGCGGGCGCGTCCCTCTCGCTGAAATCCGAGACCACCCTCTCGCTCTACTTCAAGAGCGATGATGATCTTGAATTCTCCTGCGACGGTTATTTCGTGCAAGACGTACCGAACGGCGAATATCAGGTCGCGCGTATCAGAGGAATCAAGGCGGCGCACATCGGCGATATGCTGACGCTGAAGGTAAACGGTAATGAAGTCACCTACAGCCCGCTGAATTACATCAAGAAAGCGCTGAACGGCGGCACGGATGACGTGAATCTGCAGAACGCTGTCAAGGCATTGTATCTGTATTGGAGTGCTGCGGACGTGTATTTTAACGGCTTTGATCTCGGCACCTTAACCGAGAACATCGAACTGCAGGACGGCAGCACCATCACCGGCACGCTTTCCGGCAACCATAAAATCTCTATCGCCGACGGCGCGACCGTCAGGCTCGGTAACGTAAATATCACTTCGTTAGACAATAGCGATAGCGTAAGATATGCAGGTATCACGCTCTTGGGTGACGCGACGATCATCTTAGAGGGTACGAACACCGTCAGGGGCGGCTATAATGTCTTTCCGGGTATTCATGTTCCCGAAGGAAAAACCCTCACGATCGACGGCACAGGCTCGCTTAACGCTTCGTCCAACGGCTTGGGCTGCGGTATCGGCGGTGGGTTTTACGTATCAGCAGGTAATATCATCATCAACGGCGGTAATATTACTGCCATCGGCGGCAATTATGCTGCCGGTATCGGAGGCGGTGAGAGGGGTAATTGCGGCAATATCACGATCAATGATACCGTCACACAGGTCACCGCGACAAAGGGCAAGGAAGCTCCCTACTCCATCGGCGCAGGTTCCATGGCTTCCTGCGGCACCGTGACCATCGGCGGCGTAGAGGGAGCTGTTTCCGAAAGCCCCTATACCTATCGGCCTTAACCGGAAAGGAAGTGCATGATATGAAGAAAGAAAAATATGAGCGCACCGAGCTGGAGATCATCCAATTCCTGACCGGGGACGTCATTATGACCAGCGCAGAGCCCGAAGACGATGAGCTTCCGGTAATGTAGAATCCGTAAGCCGATTCATCACGGCGCGAGTACATGCTTGAGCCGGTGAGGATTTCAGCTTTCTCTCCATAGACTGAGAGTTGATCTTGAATCGGATCGGTCATCATTTTACAGATCAATAAATCAGGCAGAAGGAAGAACAATTTTCCTTCTGCCTTTTTGCGTTCGGATTATTACAGAGTCGGATCCGCTTTCTTTATGTAACAGCTTTCAGTCTGTCAAAGAATAGGTTAGCCGCCGGATTGAATACGGCATATCTTTTCCGGATTATCGAACCGGCTTGCGTGATCTGTTTTTCCAGCGGCCGGAATGTCAGGCTGCTGTTACCTGTTGTGTTGATAAGTCCGTCGAAGCCCAAGGCGTAGCCTACGCCGTCTTCGACAAACAGAGATGCGTTGTAGATCAGGTTGTACACGGTCACAATATTCAGATCGCTGAAATCGGGATCAGATGAAAGCATATCCATAGCCGCGCGGGGAATGATCAGGGGCAGTCTTTTCAGGTCGGATACTGTGATAGACTCCTTCGCTTCAAGAGGGTCTCCCTTTCGCATCAGCAGTCCGAGCTTGTCGCACTTCGGCAGACGGATCCCGTGATACTGGCTGAGATCATAGTCGGTGAATATCAGCGCGATGTCGATCAACCCCTCGTCGAGCTGTTCCATAAGGTCTGCGGTGTCTCCGCTGGTGATCGTAAAGCGGATATTGGGATAGTCTCTGTGGATATTGCCCGCGATCTCGGATAAATGGTGAAAGGCTAAGGATTCGCCCGCGCCGATATGCACCTCGCCGGATATATGGCGGCGTGCTTGGCTGATCTCACTCTGAGTCATCTGCATCAGCCGTACCATTTCCTCTGCTCTGCGGCGAAGGATCATCCCTTCCTCCGTCAACTTGATCCTGCGGCTGCCGCGCTCAAAGAGGGTCACGCCCAGCTCTTCCTCCAAATCTCGTATCTGCCTTGACAATGCGGGTTGTGAAACGTGCAGCACTTCTGCCGCTGCTGAGATATTGCCCGCTCTGGTGACGGCAAGATAGTATTCCATGATACGGATATCCATTTGATCCTCCTATACAAAATTTGCATATATTGCTATCAGATATAAGTATTTGTATATATTATATCCGCAGAGTATAATATAATCAAGTTATAATAGTAATTATGAATGAAGTGTACATGAGGGTGATGCAGATGAAAAATTATATTCTGTTGGGAATTGCACTGTGCGTATGTCTGTTGTTGGCAGCCTGTCAAGCATCGAAGCCGCAGCAGCCTGAGACAGCGACGGATTCAGCAATATTGCGCGATATTGCCGCGACGGTTGAACAGCCCGAGAGCGTTACCCTATCCTCAGAGATTGATCGATCTTTGCCTGCTGCCGCGGAACAATCAACAGAAAAGAACGAAGAAGTCGTGACAGACAATTCTCGGGAGAAGGAAATGTCGCTTCAAATGTACATCGACGACGCGCCTGTTTCCGTGATCTGGGAAGATAACGACTCCGTAAAAGCGCTGAAAGAACTGTGCCGAAACGCTTCGCTGACGATCTCGATGTCGATGTACGGCGGCTTTGAGCAGGTCGGCTCCATCGGCGCTTATCTGCCGCAGAATGATGTTCAGACTACGACCTCTGTCGGCGATATCGTCCTGTACTCGGGGAATCAGATGGTAGTATTCTACGGTTCAAACACATGGGCGTATACCCGACTCGGTCACATCACCGATAAAACGAATGATGAGCTTACACAGCTTCTTTCAAACGGAAATGTAACGATTACACTGACATATTAGGAGGTTAATAATGAAAAATATTCTGATTATTTCAACCAGTATGCGCAATAAGAGCAATTCCGAGATCCTTGCTCAGCAGGCGCTGCAGGGAGCGCTTGCGATAGGAAACAACGCGGAGCTGATCACCATGAAAGATAAGGATATCCGCTTTTGCAAGGGCTGTCTTGCCTGTCAGAAAACGATGAAATGCGTTATCAAAGACGATGTATCCGAGATTCTTGAAAAGGTCAAAGCGGCGGATACCGTCGTATTTGTCACGCCGATCTATTACTATGAGCTCAGCGGACAGCTCAAAACCCTGCTTGACCGTTTGAATCCGCTCTATCCGCAGGAATACAGCTTTCGCGACATTTATCTGATGACGACCTCTGCCGAAGAAGGCGATGAAGTCGTCGAGACGGCGGTCGGCGGTCTTAAGGGTTGGATCGCCTGCTTTGAAAAAGCGCGCTTTGCGGGTGTGTTCAACGGCGGCGGCGTCAATGACGCGAACGAAGCGAGCAAGCGGGAAGAACTGCTGAAAGCCGCGCGTGAATTCGGTAAATCGCTGTGACGGATGAGGTGACACGTTTCCTCTTCATCCTGTGAATCGATAGATTGCCGCCTCATCCGAACCGTTCGCGGGCGAATTGCCCGCCTTCCCACAAGGGGAAGTTATTTTACGTTCCCTTTGGATAAATTGTACTGTAAGATCCTTCGGGCGAACCCTCAGGATGACATGTAGAAAAGTGATGTTGGACTCTTTCGCCAAGCTGCGGAGGATGGAGCTTGTCTCCATCCTCCGCAGCTGTATATGTGAGAATAAAGCCTGCAAACACGAATGATACATAGCGTCATGATCCCGATATGCCCCGCGGCTGTCAAGCTTATCCTTTTGACGGTCAACAACTCAATGTTATCCAGATAATTCAGCGGATTAACGGTAGACATTTATTTGACAATCTGCTAAAATACATTTAATACGTACATAATTATTCCTGTTTAATCCGGGGTGATGTAAATGAAAAAACTACACAAGCCGGTGAGTCTGCTGCTGGCGGTCGTCATGATCCTCAGCATGTTTACCGTTATTCCGTTTGAGTTCGGCGCTGCGAGAGCGATCACGATCACGAAGCACCACTGGGACAGCGCGGCGGGCAAGGTCGTCAACGATCCCGAGACCATCACGAGCTATACCGAGCTCTCCAAGCGGTCGTCTAACGATCTGACGAGCGGCTACTATGTCGTCACGTCCGATACGATAGTTTCGGGGCGTCTGAACGTCGCGAACGGTCAGACGGTCGGACTGTACCTCGGCGACGGCGCTACCCTGACCTGCGATCAGGGCATCCGCGTCGAGAAGGAAGGTACGCTCGATATCTATGCCGCGTCAAAGACAAGCGGTAAGCTCTCGATCTATCTGAATCATAATTCCGGCGATACCTACCAGCCGTGTGCCGCAATCGGCTCGAACGACGGCGAGGACGCGGGTGAGATCACGATCCACGGCGGCACCCTCGACCTGAGGGGCGATTATAACAGCACTGCCGCGATCATCGGCGGTGGTCATAAGGGCGCTCCGAAGCATATCACCGTCTGGGACGGCTACATCACGTGCAAGAAGCAGAAATACTGTAACGGAGCAGGTATCGGCGGCGGCTATGAAGGCACGATGGCATGGGGCAGCGGCGAAGGTATCCGTATCTACGGAGGTACCATCAGGACCGACACCTCCAGCGGCGCGGGTATCGGCAGCGGCGCGAGAAACGACTCTTTCAGCTCATCCCTGAGCATCTACGGCGGCGATATCCGGACATTTGCGGTAAGTGGTGCAGGCGTCGGCGGCGGCGCTCATTCCTACAGTCCGTCGGTCAACATCTACGGCGGCAAGGTCACCGCCGTTTCCACCGGCAGCGATTTAGATGATTCCGGCGCGGGTATCGGCAGCGGTGAAGATGCATGGGTTACCCGCCCGATCACGATCACCGGCGGTACGATCATCGCCATTGGTGAATACGGCGCGGGCATCGGCGCAGGCGCGAGAAGAAACGCGAATACGATCAATATCTCCGGCACGGCGTCTGTCGTCGCCACCTCTACCGCGGGCGGCGCGGGTATCGGCGGCGGCAGAGAGGGCAGCGCCGGTACGATCAATATCAAAGGCAAGGACGTCCATGTTTCCGCGATCTCCAAATCCTATAATTCCGGCGACCGCTTCGACGAGGATATCCAGGCTCAGATTGGAAGAACCAACTGGTATTCGGACGGAGAGAAATACTACGCTACGGGACTGCAGCTGATCAGCTGGTTTGCACAGCTGTTCGGCAAGACGGTTTCCGGCGCGGGTATCGGCGGCGGATACCAAGGCTCCGGCGGTACGATCAATATTACGGAGAACGCTTACGTATACGCTTCGAGCGGTAAGTACGCCGCGGCGATCGGCGGCGCGGACGAGCACAGCTTTAATACCATCAACATTTCCGGCAGTACGGTCATCGCTGAAGCCGGCGACTATGGCGCGGGTATCGGCAGCGGCGACGAGTCCGAGACCGGCGGCACCATCAATATCACGGACGGTGCTGACGTTACCGCGACAGGCGGCACCGACGCGGCGGGCATCGGTACGGGCAACGAGGCCGACGCCAATTGCACCGTCAACATCTCCGATTCTACCGTAGTCGCTCACGGCGGGCGCTACGGCGCGGGTATCGGCGGCGGTGACGGCGTCAGCGGCGGCGATATCACCATCGAGCGTTCGAATATCACAGCCGACAGCGCGACCGACGGCGCGGGTATCGGCGGCGGTGAGAGTGGCCACGGCGGCACCATCACCATCATCGATTCTACTGTCAAGGCGACCGGCGGCGGTTATGCCGCGGGCATCGGCGGCGGCGATGATGGCGACGGCGGCAATATCAAGCTCCAAGGCTCTACCGTGAATGCGTGGGGCGGCG
>CAMVDB010000040.1 GCA_947166135.1 uncultured Clostridia bacterium
ACCGTCGCCGCTTCTGTTGTCTTTGCCGTGAAACTGAAAAAGATGTAAAATCGCTCAAGCGCCGGAAACTCACGCCCGGCGCTTTTTCAATATCGCATGTAGGGGTCGAATTTGAGGAGTTGTCCAAATCTTTGATTTGGTTTACAACTCCCATGCAACAGCGCTCCAAGAGCTGACAAACGTGTCAGCGATTGGCTAAGCGCCACTGCGATTCGACCCGTTCGCGGAGCGACATCGTAGGGGCGGCCGTCGGTCGCACGCCATCACAGGGCGTTGTATTTCCTATCCGGCGTTTTTCGATACGGATAACGCCCGTCATTCGCGGGCGGTCAACGACCGCCCCTACGGTTTTACCCTCAAAAAATCCGCCAAATTTCTTTTTCATATTTATAGCGCGTTCTCTTTGTGATACAATAGCGATGTATTTTTTAAAATGGGGGAATGGTATATGAAAATCGGATTTGACAACCAAAAGTATTTGGATATGCAGAGCCGGCATATCCGCGACCGCATCGCCCTGTTCGGCGACAAGCTCTATCTCGAGTTCGGCGGCAAGCTCTTTGACGATTACCACGCCTCCCGCGTGCTCCCGGGCTTCAAGCCCGACTCGAAGCTGCAGATGCTCATGCAGCTCAAGGACGACGCGGAGATCGTCGTGGTCATCAACGCCGACGATATCGAGAAGAACAAGGTGCGCGGCGACCTGGGCATCACCTACGATCTGGATGTTCTGCGCCTGATCGACGTGTTCCGCTCCCGCGGGCTGTACGTCGGCTCGGTCGTGCTGACCCGCTTCGCCGACCAGAGCGCGGCGGTGAAATTTGAGGAAAAGCTCACCGAGAACGGCATCAGGGTCTATCACCACTACTCGATCCCGAATTACCCCTCGGATATCGACCTGATCGTCAGCGAGGACGGCTACGGTAAGAACGACTATGTCGAAACCACCCGCCGTCTGGTGGTCATCACTGCGCCGGGTCCCGGCTCGGGCAAGATGGCTGTTTGCCTGTCGCAGCTCTATCATGAGAACAAGCGCGGCATCAAGGCGGGCTACGCGAAATTCGAGACCTTCCCGATCTGGAACCTGCCCTTGAAGCACCCCGTCAACGTCGCCTACGAGGCGGCGACCGCCGACCTCAACGACGTGAACATGATCGACCCCTTCCACCTCGAGGCTTACGGCGAGACGACCGTCAACTATAACCGCGATATCGAGATCTTCCCGGTGCTGAATACGATGTTCGAGACGATCCTCGGTAAATCGCCCTACAAGTCGCCGACCGATATGGGCGTCAACATGGCGGGCAACTGCATCATCGACGACGAGGCGACCTGCGCCGCCGCGAACCAGGAGATCATCCGCCGCTATTACACCGCCCTGTGCAACCAGACCAAGGGCAACGGCTCGCCCGACGAGGCGTACAAGATCGGACTTTTGATGAAGCAGAACAAGCTCACCGCCGCCGACCGTGCCGTGATCGCTCCCGCGCTCGAGCGTGAGGAAGAGACCGGCGCTCCCGCCGCCGCGATCGAGCTCGAGGACGGCACCATCATCACCGGCAAGACCTCCGACCTGCTCGGCGCCTGCTCGGCGATGCTTCTCAACGCGATGAAGTACCTCGGCAATATCCCGAAGAGCGTCGACCTCATCGACGCCGCGGTCATCGAGCCCATCCAGAAGCTCAAGGTCGACCGCTTCGGCTCGCTGAATCCCCGCCTGCATACCGACGAGATCCTGATCGCGCTGTCGATCTCCGCGGTCACCAATCCGACTGCCCGACTCGCGATGGAGCAGCTCCCGAAGCTCAGGAACACCGAGGCGCACGCGACGGTCATCCTCTCCGAGACCGATACCCGCACCCTGAAGAAGCTCGGTATCCTCCTGACCACCGAGCCCAAGTACGAAACAAAGAAGCTTTACAGAGGCTGAGGAACGGAGAACAGAGAACGGTTAATGGTGAATGGTGAATGGTTGAGGGCGGGCTCTGCCCGCACCCGATTTGTATAACCTGTTTTGAAGAACGGTTCTCGCTTCTCTCGTGTACTTACGGCTGAGTGGTTAGGCGGGATGCCTTTGAGTGCGTTTTGATGATTTGTTCCCGAATATTTAGTAAATATTTCATATTTACACCTTGATTTCGTGCTCTGTTTGTAGTAAAATAACAATGATGTAACAAATACATTAATATTAATTCTTAGGAGGAATTATTATGTCAGTAAAAGTTGCTATTAACGGCTTTGGTCGTATCGGCCGTCTGGCTTTCCGTCAGATGTTCGGTGCCGAGGGTTACGAGGTAGTTGCTATCAACGACCTGACCAACCCCGCTATGCTCGCCAACCTGCTGAAGTATGACACCGCTCAGAAGGGCTACTGCGGCGTTATCGGCGAGGGTCTGCACACTGTTGAGGCAGGCGAGAACTCCATCATCGTTGACGGTAAGGAGATCACCATCTATGCTGAGGCTGACGCTTCCAAGCTTCCTTGGGGCGAGATCGGCGTAGACGTTGTTCTCGAGTGCACCGGTTTCTACTGCTCCAAGGAGAAGTCCATGGCGCACATCAATGCCGGCGCTAAGAAGGTCGTTATCTCTGCTCCCGCAGGCAAGGACCTCAAGACCATCGTATTCAGCGTTAACGAGGGTACTCTGACCGCTGAGGATCAGATCATCTCCGCTGCTTCCTGCACCACCAACTGCCTGGCTCCCATGGCTGATACGCTGAACAAGTATGCCGAGATCCAGAGCGGTATTATGTGCACCGTACACGCTTACACCGGCGACCAGATGATTCTGGACGGTCCTCACCGCAAGGGCGACATGAGAAGAGCCCGTGCCGGCGCTTCGAACATCGTTCCCAACTCCACCGGTGCCGCTAAGGCGATCGGTCTGGTCATCCCCGAGCTCAACGGCAAGCTCATCGGTTCCGCTCAGCGCGTTCCCGTTCCGACCGGCTCCACCACCATCCTCACCGCTGTTGTTAAGGGCGACGACGTCACCGTAGAGGGCATCAATGCCGCTATGAAGGCTGCCGCTTCCGACAGCTTCGGCTACAACGAGGATCCGATCGTTTCTTCCGACGTTATCGGTATGCGTTACGGCTCCCTGTTCGACGCTACTCAGACCATGGTAGCGAAGATCGCTGACGGCCTCTATGAGGTTCAGGTTGTTTCTTGGTATGACAACGAGAACTCCTACACCTCTCAGATGGTCCGCACCATCAAGTACTTCGCTGAGCTGTAATCTCTGATCACGCTCAGTGGCTGAGGGAGAAGGACAACCCGTAGAATCCGGACGGCGCGTCGTTTTCTCAAAG
This sequence comes from uncultured Clostridia bacterium, assembly GCA_947166135.1. GTDB lineage: Bacteria > Bacillota > Clostridia > Oscillospirales > Acutalibacteraceae > Ruminococcoides. The sequence continues at coordinate 3,313 of CAMVDB010000040.1, forward strand.
CATCAATAAGCCAAATCGCGGCTGTGCATCACGCACAGCCGCTTTGTGCGTTTAGGGAGAACAGTGAACGGAGAACGGAGAACGGTGAAGGGAAAGCCTGACGGCTTTTGGATCGGTATACCCGCTGCTTTTCAGACGTATGCGGCTCTGTTTTGATCTTTGCTGTGTCTGCGTCATTTTTAAACGTTGTATAGAGTTGTAGGGCGGGGGCTTTGCTCCCGCCGTAGGGGCGGTCATTGACCGCCCGAGGATGACGGGCGTTATCCATATCGAAAACGGTCGGATAGGAAATGTCATTCCCTGCGACAGCGGGCGGTCGATGGTCGCCCTTGCGATGCTGTCAAAACAAAAAGGGGCTGTCGCAAAACAAAAAATGTCATTCTGAACGCAAGTGAAGAATCTGAAAGTGCTCATTTTTCCGTCCGATTACACATAATAGGTGTAATCAAATTAGATAAATTGCACGATAAGATTCTTCGCTAAAGCTCAGGATGACACTCTGAGGGGCTATCGCTGTTCTTAGTGCGACAGCCCCTTGCTTGCTTTTCTGCATGGTTTTGATTCCGTTTTGACCTTATTTTTTCGCGACGAGGATGTAGAACTCAAAGGGCTTGTAGTCCTTCTTCTCGAAGTCCGCCTTCGTCATCTTCGTCTCGGTCGTGTCGAGCTTGGCACCGTCGTGGTGCATGACGACGGTCGCTTCCTCGAAGCCGCAGTCGACCGTGACGCCCGTCATCGCATCCTTCGACAGACTGCCGATGAAGTATACTGTGCTGCCGTCGGCGCTGCGCGAGCAGGCGAAGAGCTTCGAGTTGTCGGGCTCGTGGAAGGTGATGTCGGTAAAGGTAGAGGCGAGGGCTTTATTCTCCGTTTTCAGCTTCGAGAGCGCTGTGATCAGCGGCGCGTAGACCGGCTCGTCGTCCCACTTGACCGTGTCCTTCTCAAAGAACTCCAGCTCGTGGTCGTACGCCGTTTCGTCGGAGGTGTAGATCAGCGGGATGCCCGGCGCCATGTAGGACAGCGCCAGCAGGGCGGGGTAGGCGTTCTCCAGACGGTAGACGATACTGCCCTCGTAGGAGTTTTTGTCGTGGTTATCCAGATAGTTCATCGGGAAGCTGCCCGCGGCGTACTGGGTACTGCCCGCCATCGCGTCCTTGATGGAGCTTACGGCGACGCCGCCGAGAATGGTGTCCGCGTGGCTGTAGAAGCCGTCGTTGTAGCAGCTGTCAAAGGCGTATTCGGTCAGCCCGATGTTCTCGGAGTTCTCGGCGAGCATCATGATCTCGCTGTTGATGGATTTCAGCTTATAGACCGCCGCGTTCCAGAAGTTGTTCGGTACGCCGATCGCGTGGTCGCAGCGGTAGCCGTCGATCCCGACGTCCTCGACCCAGTACTGCATGCAGCGGATCATCTCGGCGCGCATATCGTAATTATCGTAATTGAGCTTTGCGACGTCCGTCCAGTCGAAGGGGGAGACGACCTTGCCGCTCTCGTCGCGGACGTACCAGTCCTCATGCTCCTTGAGCCAGCTGTTGTCCCAGCCGGTGTGGTTCGCGACCCAGTCGAGCAGCACCTTGAAGCCCATCTCGTGCGCCTTGTCGACGAGGTGCTTGAAGTCGTCGATGGTGCCGAACTCGGGGTTGACGGCTTTATAGTCGCTGACCGCGTAGTAGGAGCCTAAGGTGCCCTTGCGCCCGGTCTCGCTGATGGGATGGATGGGCATGAACCACAGGGTATTGATCCCCATGCTTTTCAGCCGCTCGAGGTGACCTTCAAATGCCTTGAAGGTGCCTTCCTCGGTGAACTGGCGGACGTTGACCTCGTACAGTACGCAGGTGTCGAGCCACGACGCGGCGGATTTCTGCAGGATCGGGTCTTTCCCGTCGATCAGGGTCATTACGCCGTCGATGACGGACTTTTCATCGACCTGATCGGAGAGCTTGTATTCGCTCTTCTGAGAGGCGGGCTCGGTCGGCGTTTCAGCCTTCTTTCCGCCGCAGGACGCGAGCGACAGGATCATAAGGACGGCGAGCGTCAGTGCAAGGATCTTTTTCATGGTATTCCCTCCATAGCAAGTATAAAAATATTATATCCTGTGTACGGTTATTTGTCAATTATGCACAGATAAGCATTGACATTTTTCGCTGTAAAAACTATAATTAATATGGATTCATGTAGTATGAACTAATATTAAAAAAAGAGGCGATTAACATGACTGTAAAGAAAACTTTAGACGGAACCAAACTGACCGCGGCGATCAGCGGACGACTGGATACCGCGACCACTCCCGAGGCGGAGAGTGCGCTGAAGGACGGTCTCGATAAGGTGACCGAGCTCGTGCTCGATTTCAAAGAACTCGACTATATTTCATCCTCGGGTCTGCGTCTGCTGCTCACCCTGCAGAAGCAGATGAACACCCGGGGCTCGATGAAGATCATCAACGTCAACGATATTGTCAGCGAGATCTTCGATATCACCGGCTTTTCCGATATCCTGACCGTGGAGTAAGCGCTATGACAGATATCATCAAGCTGCTTGAGCAGTATACCGAAGATAATCCCCATGCCGCGATACTGTTTGACGACGCGCATACCAAAGGCTTGACTTATACGATGCTCGACGATATGACCGGCAGGGTCTATGCGTATTTAAAGGATAAAGGCATCGGTAAAGAGGACTTCGTCCTGATCAACCTACCCCGCGGCGTGCTGCCGATCGTTGCGATGATCGGCGTATGGAAGGCCGGTGCCGCCTGGGCGCTGGTAGAGGATACCTATGCGCCCGAGCGTATCGCGTATATCCGGGAGGACTGCGGCTGTAAGCTGGAGCTGAACGCGGATAACTGGGACGAGGTTATGCATTGGGAACCCCGCTCGGGTCACGAGGAGACCGATCCCCACGACGCGGCTTACGCGATCTATACCTCCGGTACGACCGGCAACCCCAAGGGCGTTCTGCACGAGTACGGCAACCTCAGCCGTGCGATCGAGTCCATCCGACTGGACGGCGTAAACCCCTTCAAGAGTAAGGACAGACTCGCGCTCCTCGCGCCGATGAACTTCGTCGCGTCCGTTATCGTTATCTTAGAGGTGCTGAGCATCAGCTGCGCCAAGATGTATGTCGTCAGCTACGCGACCATCAAGAACCCGCTGCTGCTCAAGGCGATGTTCCTCGAGAAGCGCATCACCATCACCTTCCTGACTCCGTCCTATGTCCGTATGCTGGGCAACCAGACGGGTCCCTTCCTGAGAATGCTGTTCGTCGGCAGCGAGCCCGCGAACAACCTGTATAACAAGAATCTTGACCTCATCAATATCTACGCCGCCTCCGAGAGCGGCTTCGCCGTCGGCGTGTTCAAGATCGACAAGGCATACGAGACCTGCCCGATCGGCAAGCCCGAGATCGACACCAAGATCACCCTGCTGACCGAGGACGGTACCGAGGCGCAGGACGGCGAGATCGGCGAGCTGTGCTTTGAGAATCCCTACGTCCGCGGCTACATCAACCTCCCCGAGGAGAGTGAGAAGGCGTTCGTCGACGGTATCTACCACACCGGCGACCTCGCCCGCATGGAGCACGACGGCAACTATGTTCTGCTCGGACGCTCCGGCGATATGATCAAGATCAACGGCAACCGTATCGAGCCCGCCGAGATCGAAGCGGCGGTCAAGCAGGTGCTCGGCATCGATTGGGCGGCTGCACGCGGCTTTGAGGAGAACGGCACCAGCTACCTGTGCGCGTATTATACCGACGACATCACGATCGACGAGGAGCATCTGCGCGCGGAGCTCTCCAAGCGCCTGCCGTACTACATGATCCCCGCTCACTTCATCAAGATTGACAAGGTGCCTTTGAAGAAGAACGGCAAGATGGACCGCAAGGCGCTCCCGAAGCCCGAGACCGTAGACCTCAGAACCGATTACGTCGCTCCCACCACCGAGGAGGAGGAGAAGCTCTGTCAGGCGATGGCGACGGTGCTCAAGGTCGACCGCGTCGGTATCCATGACGATTTCTATACGATGGGCGGCGACTCCCTCGGCTCGATCCGCGTGGTCGCCGAGAGCGGTCTGACGGGTCTGAACGCAGGCTTGATCTTCCGCGGCAGAACGCCCGAGAAGATCGCGGCGCTGTATCTTGAAGCCCACGCGAACGACGACGGCGAGTCGAATGACTCCAAGCTCGAGCGTTCCTTAAAGCAGGATCATCCGCTCACGGTGGAACAGCTCTACATGGTCGACTACCAGCTCTATACCCCCCGCTCCACCATGTACAACCTGTACTCGATGCTCAGGATCGATAAGGAAAACTTCGATATGCAGAAGCTCGCCGAGACCATGCATACCGTTATCCGGCATCATCCCGCGCTGCTGACGACCTTCCACTTCAATAAGGACGGCGAGGTCATCCAGCGCTATACGCCCGAGATCCTCGAGGATATCCACGTCGAGAAGATGAGCGAATTCGAGTTCGAGAACCTGAAGGATACGCTGGTACAGCCCTTCAAGATCATCGGCGGCAAGCTCTATCGCTGCCGTGTGTTCGAGACCGAGAAGAACGGCTATGTATTCTTTGACGTCCACCATACGCTCTTTGACGGCACCTCGCTGAAGGTGTTCATGGGTAACGTGGGTAAGGTATATATGGGTATGATGCCCGAGACCGACTACTACTATCTGATGCTCCATAACCGTGAGAAAGAGGTCAACGATCCGTTCTATCTGGAGTCGAAGAAGTACTTCGAGGATCACTTCGAGGGCGTCGAGTGGTCGAGCCATCCCGACTTCGACCACGATTCCCGCGATAACGAGATGGGTGAGATTTTCGCCGATCTGGGTATCGAGCAGGCGCAGATGAACGCCGTCGAGCGCACATACAAGATCAGCCGCAACGAGTTCTTCATCACCGTAGCGGCGATCGCGATCGCGATCTATAACAATAAGCTCGATATCAAGCTCTCGTGGATCTACAACGGCCGCGAGAACATGGAGATGATGAATACCGTCGGTCTGATGTTCCGCGATCTGCCGATCGGCTTACACCTGAACGAGAAGATGAGCCTGCGCGAGCTTTATGCCGAGGTGCATGACCAGGTGCAGAAGGGCATCGAGCACTCCTGCTATCCCTATGTCGACCTCAACGACCAGATCATCTTCGGCGAAGCGGCGTATCTGCTGTATCAGCAGGATATCCGCGATATGGGCGGTCTCGAGGAGATGAACGTCGAGTCGATCGACATCCGCCAGAACCAGGCGGCGTCCCAGACCGTGCTCGATATGGAGATCCTCGACGGCTCCGACGGACTCATGCTGATGATCGACTATGCCGCAAGCCTGTATGAAGACTCCAGCATGGAGAGATTCCGCGATCTCTTCGTCCGCGTCGCGCGTACGCTGGTCACGCAGGTATCTCAGGAGGACGTCAACCTCGGAAAGCTCTATTATAGGATCATGGAGAAAACCAACATTCTCGACTTACTTATTTCCAGATTCAGGAGAAAGAGATAATGCCGCAGGAAAACAATTCTGCTAATACAATGACCCCGCAGGAGCGAGTCCGCAGTACTTACGGCGTGAATCGCTCCATCGAGGGCGCATATGACGCCGCACTCTCGGCGCAGTGTGTCAACGGCACCTTCGTCGGCAGAGCTGACGGCGATATCACCGCCTTTCGCGGGATCCCGTTCGCAAAGCCCCCTGTCGGCGGGCTGCGCTGGAAGCGTCCCGCTCCGGTCGAGCCCGACAGCGGCGTGTATGAGGCGTATTTTAACGGCAAGAGCCCCATCCAGACCGAGTGGCACACCGAACATGCGTCCTACTACCCGCAGGGCGAGGACTGCCTGTATCTGAACGTTTGGGTCAACCGCGCCTGCGACGTGAAGGACAAGACCGTCATGGTGTTCTTCCACGGCGGCGCCTACGGTTGGGGCGGCACTGCCGATCCGCTGTATGACGGCGCGAACTTCGTGCGTGCCAACCCCGATATCGTGCTCGTCACCGTCGCTTACCGCACGGGATTGATGGGCTTTGTCGACCTGTCCTACTTTGCGGGAGGCGATGAGTACCCCGACGCACCGAACCTCGGACTGCTCGACCAGATCGAGGCGCTGCGCTGGGTGCGCGGGAACATCCGCTCCTTCGGCGGCGATCCCGGTAACGTGACCATCTTCGGCGAGTCAGCCGGCGGCGGCAGCGTATCGCTTCTGCCGTTTATCCCTCAGGCGAAGGGACTGTTCCGCCGCGTGATCGCCGAGAGCGGCTCCGTGGCGCTGACCTTCTCGAAGAAGGAGTGCAGGGAATTCACACGCATGCTGATGAAGGAGAGCGGTATCCGCTCGATGAAGATGCTCAGCGCCCTGTCCGAGGGACAGCTCATCGCCCTGAACGAAAAGCTGAATACGTATAATAATTTCCCGCAGCGCGACGGCAAGCTGATCCCCGAGTACCCTTATGCACCATACGAGAACGGCGAGACCGTCGATGTGGATATGCTGATCGGTACCAACGCCGACGAGTCGAACTACTGGGTCGGCGAGATGGGCGGTATCGTGCCGTACCGTTTCAGTATTCCCATCAAGTTCGAAAACGACTGCAAGGGTCTGAGCCGCGTCGCGAGGCGCCGCGTCGATCTCTTTATGAAGCTGCAGAAGGACGTGAAGAGCCACAGTATCTGGGCGATGTCGGAGTTCTACGACGAGATGATGTTCCGTCTGCCCGCCGTGAAGCAGGCTGAGGAGCACTCTAAGCACGGCGGCAAGGCGTTCATGTACTACTGGACGCAGCCGTCGACGAAACCGTACTGCGGCGCGTGCCACGCGGTGGAGCTTTCGTATGTGTTCGGCAATCTCGACGAGACCATCTACACCGGTGAGCGCGGGGACGAGAAGCTCTGCCGCACGGTGATGGAGATGTGGACGAACTTCGCCCGCACCGGCGACCCCTCCGTCGAGGGGCTCGAGTGGCCTCCGTACGAACCCGAGAACCGCTGTACGATGGAGCTGTGCACCGAGCCGAAGCTCAGGAAGGACGTCCTTTCGCAGCAACGCGCGCTGCTGACGCCGCTCTTGCGCTATATGATCAACCCCTCCTACGCTACGCTGGACTATAACGTCCCCTTCGTGCGAAAGACGGCAGGTATCATCGCGCTGGGCGTGACCTCCGCGATCGCCTTGGGTATCTCGGCATATAAGTTTTTGAAAAGTGAATAGAGATAAGGAAACGGCAGTCGGAATCCCGGCTGCCGTTGCTGTTTGTTCAAAAGCGTCATATAAATCGTCATTGCGAGGGCTGCGCCCGCGGCAATCTCAACCGATTAAATCGTCATTGCGAGGAGCACAAGCTCCGCGATAATCCAAATCGGGTTATGCCCACGGGTTGGCGGACTTCGGCGGGCGGATACCGACGAGGATCATCTGCTCGCTGAGGTACCATTTGCCCTCGCTCGGCTTCAATCTCAGCTTGATCTGGCGGGGCGAATCGGCGCCGCCGGAGGTCAGGTGCAGGGTCGCCCGGCCCTCGTTTTGGAACGAATACGGATTCGAGAAAACGGTCAGGGTGAAGGGCTTGTCGGGCGTGTAGCTGTTCTCGGGCACAGCTCCTTTGAAGTAGGAGAACGGCACGAGCTTACTGTCACGGAAGCGGTCGTTGAGAAAGCTGATCTCATAGGACGAGAGGGGAGCGGGTCCCTTGAGAAAGTTCAGCATCTCGGTACCAATCGCGGGAGCGGCGGCGTAGGCGCACAGCGCGCATACGGTGAGCGCGGCGGTCTTGTAGGGAGTGTCGAGCGCCGCTTCGGGCAGGGCTTTCAGCTCCTGTACGCTCTCGGGCAGGCTTTCAAATATAAAGGTGAAGCTGCCTTCCTCGGGCTTTGCTGCGGGAGCGGATGCAGCGGGCTGATTCAGACTGTCAAAAATACTCATGTTCATTCCTCCTTTTCTCTCATCATACCATCCCGCCCGCGTTTTGTAAATAAGTATTTGCAACTTAGCGCAGTTTGTTGTATGATGGATGTATCAAAATTATTCGGAGTCGCTATGAAGATCGCTTATGTCACGACCGGGGGCTTGACCTTCGGTATGTTAACGGAATATCTCCCGCTTCTGCCCCCTGAGCGACAGGAGAAGATCATGCGCTATCGCTTTGAAGAGGATAAGCTGCGCTCGCTGCTGGCGGGTCTGCTGATCCGCCGCGTCACGGGCGGCGCGCCCCTGCGCTGCGGCGAGCATGGTAAGCCGCTCTGTGACGGTATAGACTTCTCCGTATCACACAGCGGAGAGCTCGTCGCGATCGCTGTCGGCGACTGTGCGGTCGGCCTCGACGTCGAGCAGATACCGCCGGAGGATCGGCTGAAGATCGCTGACCGCTTCTACCATCCCGCCGAGCGGGCGTATGTACACGGTGCAGATGATCCGCCGGTCGCCTTCTGTGAGATCTGGACGCGGAAGGAAGCGGTGCTCAAGATGACAGGGGAGGGGATAGCAACCGACCTGACCGCCTTCGATACCACCGCTGAGCCGCTGAGCGGTCAGCTCTTTACGACAAGGATCGGCGACTGCTGTCTGTCCCTCTGCGCGGAAATGCCGCTCGGGGATAATAATATACAAATTTCCAAATTAGAATTAAAAGAATTACGGCTGTCGGATTGACAGCCGTTTTTTCGTTAATTACCGATCGCAAGATTCTCAAAATCCGCCTGACGGGAAGACTTAATCGTTTTGATATCCTCCTTGATCATGTCGACCAGCTCGCCGATCGCCTCATCGGTCAGCGGCAGCTCGAACCTCGTCGGCTTCATCATCAGGACGTAGTCGTTCGCGACCATGGTTTTATCGACGCCCCGGATGACGACGCGGCACGGATCGGAAAGCTCGTTCCAATAATAATACAGACCGATCCTGTCGTAGAGGACGTGGATGTTACCCGTCTTGCTGTCTCTGTCAAAGGTTTGCAGCGAGATATGCACGCGGATATCGTCGAACACGCCTTCGATGTACTGCCAGTTGCGCAGATCGTACGGTTCGCCGTCGAGCGCTGCGCCGTAACGCTCGGAGCCTGCGGCGGCTTTTCTGTTCTCAAAGCCCGCGTTCTTTAAGGCGAGTGAGATGCGGTCGCGCTCTTCCTTTCGCTTTTCCATGTATGCCTGCTTCGCTTCGATAAAGGTCATGATTGCTCCTGTTATGTGTGATCATAGAAGAAATCCCGCATATATCGTCGATAAATACGCGGGAAATGCTGTTATTTCTTTTCCGCGAGTGCCGAGATGATACGGCGGTTTCTGACGCGCTTGACGGTGAAGATCAGGTCTTCGTAGCGGATGCGCTGGCCGCGGATGGGGATGTCGCCGAACTGCTCGACGATGAAGCCGCCGACCGAGTTGCTCTCGATATCCTCGTCGCGCTTCATCTCGAAGAGCTCCAGCAGCTCGTCGAGCTCCATGTCGCCCGATACCAGATACTTGTCCTCGCCGAGCTTGGTGCAGGTGTGCTCCACGTCCTCGTCCTCATCCCAGATATCGCCGACGATCTCTTCGAGCAGATCCTCCATCGTCACGATGCCCAGCATCCCGCCGTATTCGTCGGTGACGATGGCGATATGCAGCTTGTTGGCGCGGAAGTCGTTGAGGATATCGGAGAGCTTGAGGTTCTTGTAGATGAAGTGGGCGGGGGTCAGCATCGAGCGGATATCCACCTCGCCGTCGATCGCCTTTTCGAGGTAGTCGCGGGTGTGCAGGATACCGATGATGTTGTCGATCTCGTTTTCATAGACGGGGATGCGCGAGTAGCGCTCCTTGATGATCAGGTCGTGGATCTCCTCGACGCTGTCGTCGATATCGATGACGGTGACGTCGACGCGGGGAGTCAGGATCTCCTGAGCGGTCTTTTCATCGAACTCCAGCGCGCTCTGTACCAGCTCGCTCTCCTGTTCCTCGAGGATGCCCTCCTCCTCGATGCTCTCGATGATGTATTTGAGCTCGTCCTCGGTGACGGAGGGGGAGTCCTTCTTGATATGGGCGATCTTCATGAAGATGGTTTTGATTCCCGTAAAGAAATATACAAGCGGCAGCAGCACATAGGTCAGCACCTTCAGGATCAGCCCCGTATGCAGTACGATGCCGTCGCTCATCTCGCGGCCCAGACACTTCGGGATGACCTCGCCGAAGATCAGTACCAGAAGGGTCGTCGCGCCGGTCGCGATCGCCGCGCCGTAGTTCTTGAAGATATTCAGGCACAGGATGGTCGCCAGCGACGAGCACCCGAGATTCACCACGTTATTGCCGATCAGGATGGCGGTCAGCGCCTTGTCAAAGTTGTCGCAGACCCACAGCGCGTTTTTCGCCCGACGGTTGCCGTTATCTGCCAGCGACCTGAGGCGGATGGTGTTCGCGCTCGAAAAGGCGGTTTCTACACACGAGAAGAACGCCGACAGCAGGATCAGCACTGCGATGATCACGCCGTAAATTCCGTTCGTACTCATTTTTCCTCCGAAAAACAGTTTCTATATACATTAAGAATACACTACTCTCATATATTTAATTTGACAATATAGAAAAATAATCATTTTTCTTCTTGAAGAATCCGCCATATAGTGGTATACTTTATCATGAAATACTATTGCTATACCTTATATCTGAAAAGGAGCGAATACATATGACGATTTGGGAAGCGATCATCCAGGGTATTGTGCAGGGCCTGACCGAGTTCCTGCCCGTATCCAGCAGCGGTCATCTCGCCATCACCCAGCATGTGCTCGGGCTTGACTTAGAGGGAGGCAACCTCTTCTTCAACGTGATGCTGCACATCGGTACGCTGGTGGCGGTCGTCGCCTTCTATCACAAGCTGATCTGGCGGCTGATCAAGGCGTTTTTCTCGATGATCGGCGATATCTTCACCGGTAAATTCAAGTGGAAGACTCTCTCCGACGACAAGCGCATGGTGATCATGGTCATCATCGGACTTTTGCCGCTGGTGCTCCTGTTCGTGCCTGTCCCGGGTACGGGCATGAAGCTCAAGGACTTTGTCGAGAGCTTCAATACCCCGAAGTACTTCATCGTGGTCGGTATCTGCCTCTTGCTGACCTCGCTCCTGCTGTTCATCGGCAACCGCTGCTCGCGCAGCGACGTCCCGATGCGCCACGCGAAGAACGGCGAAGCCGGCAGAACCGGTCTGAACGTTGTCGACGCGCTGGTGATCGGCGTGACCCAGTGCTTCGCGACCCTGCCGGGTCTGTCCCGCTCCGGCTCCACCCTCGCGGCGGGTCAGATACGCGGGTTGAATAAGCAGACGGCGCTCGACTATACCTTCATCCTCGGTACGCCCGCGATCGTAGCGGCGGCGCTGCTCGAGGGTAAAGAGGCGCTTGAAGGCGGTACCGAGGCGATCACCGCGAACCTTCTCCCGATCATCGTCGGTATGGTGGTCGCGGCGGTGGTCGGCTATCTGTCGATCGCCCTGTTCAAGTGGCTGCTCAAGACCGATAAGATGATCGTGTTCATCCTGTATACCGCGATCGTCGGTATCGCGGTCGTCGTGATCAGCGTGATCGAGATGAACAGCGGCGTGAACCTGTTCTCGGGCGCGCCGATATAAAACCGCTGCAATATCTGCAAGTATTATAGTATTTGATACTCGCTTTGCTCAAACAATGATACAATCCCTCCACCGCTGATCGCGGTCCCCCGCCCTTTACCAAAGGGCGGCTTTACAGAAACCAAAACTCAGGAAGAGGAGTGATCGTTTGGCTGCCAAAAATACGAAAGGCAAATCAAACACCAAGAACACCAAAAATACAAAGAAACCGAGTCCCTCCGCAAAGGGCAGGCGCGCTCAGGCGCCCGAGCCGCGTCGCGGGCTGAATCCCCAGATCAAGGCGATCCTGCTGTGCGCGGTCGGTGCGGTGCTGCTGGCGCTCGTGCTGATCCCCGGCGGCAACCTCTGGCGTGATATCCGCTCGTTCGTCTTCGGTATCTTCGGCTTCTGCGCGATCCTTGTCCCGATGATATTTTTCTATATGGGAATTATGACGGCGAAGGAAAAGCAGATGGCACATAAGGGCGCGAAGATCGCGTTATCCGTTGTGGTCGTGGTGATGATCTGCACGTTGATCTATCTGCAGGGCTCGGTCGATTATAACGAGGGCAACACCTATCCCGCGGCGCTGGGAGCGGCATACGCCGGCTCCTTCGCACTAAAGAGTCTATGCGGTCTGCTGGGCGCGGTACTCGGCTATCCGATGCGCGCGTTCCTGACCACCGCCCCCGCCGTGATCATCACGGTCATCGTGCTGATCGTCGCGTTCATGGTGCTGTTCGGCGTGACGCTGATCGATATCGCCAATGTTGCGAAGAAGGGCTACCGCAAGACCCGCGAGCAGCAGCAGCGTATCCGCGAGCACCATCGTGAGCGCGCCGAGGAACGCCGCCGCATCCGCGAGGAACGCGAAGAGCAGGAGGCGCTCGCCCGTCAGGAACAGCCCGAACAGGATTATCCCGAATTTTCGCAGGCGCCTGTACGCGAACCCTCGTCCTATACCCGTTATGACGCGCCCCGCCGCGACGGCAGAACCCGCATCGATATCCCGCTGGACAAGCCCGATAAAAAGCCCCGCGTCAAGGATGACAGCGAGGTGTTCGAGGAACAGAGCCAGCAGGATCTTCTGGATATCATCAAGAAGGCGAACGCCGGCATAGGCGCCGTGACGGATGACGGGATGTCCGCTTCCGACGTTGCGAAGGAGATCTCCGAGAAGAAGAACTCCCGCCGTATGACGAAGGGCGCGAAGCAGCCCGATCCCGAGACCGTCGAGGTTGATCTGGACGATGATTTTGAGGAAGAGAAGTTCGATCTGAAATCCGAGACCCGCAATATGCGCGCCGAGGTCAAGCGCAGCGCCGAGCAGCAGGAGGAGAAGGAGGCTTACGTCTATCCGCCGACAAAGCTGCTCCAGCCGCCTGCCGATTCCGAGAGCGACAGCGCCTATATGGAGATGCAGAACAACGCCACCAAGCTGGTCGATACCCTGAACAGCTTCGGCGTCAAGGCGAACATCGTCAATATCTGCCGCGGTCCGTCCGTCACCCGCTATGAGCTCCAGCCCGCGCCGGGCGTGAAGATCAGCAAGATCACCAACCTCTCCGACGATATCGCCCTCAACCTCGCCGCTACCGGCGTGCGTATTGAGGCGCCGATCCCCGGTAAGGCGGCTGTCGGTATCGAGGTACCGAACAAGGTCACGTCGATGGTCACGCTCCGCGAGCTGATCGAGACCGACGATTTCAGAAACAATAAATCCAAGCTCAACTGCGTGCTCGGACGCGATATCTCCGGCGAGGTTATATGTACCGACCTTGCGAAGATGCCTCACCTGCTGATCGCGGGTACCACCGGCTCCGGTAAGTCCGTCTGCGTGAACGCGCTGTTGATGTCGATCCTCTTCAAGGCGACCCCCGACGAGGTCAAGCTGCTCCTGGTCGACCCGAAGATGGTCGAGTTCTCTAAGTATAAAGGTATCCCGCATCTGCTCGTGCCGGTCGTCTCCGACGCGAAGAAGGCGGCGGGCGCCCTGAACTGGGCGGTCTCCGAGATGCTCTCGCGATACCGCATCTTTGCCGAGTATGACTGTAAGGGCATCGACAGCTACAACGAGCTGATCGACAAGAACCTTGCCTATATCGAGGGACAGAAGCTCCTGCCCGACTATGACCCCGAGGCGGAGGAGCAGCCGTGTCTGGAGGTCGAGGGCTTGAAGGTGCCGACCGAGCACATGTGCCGCGTCGTCATCGCGATTGACGAGCTCGCCGACCTGATGATGGCGGCTCCCGCCGAGGTGGAGGAGAGTATCTGCCGCTTAGCGCAGATGGCGCGTGCCGCGGGCATGCACCTGATCCTCGCGACCCAGCGACCCACCGTCAACGTCATCACCGGTCTGATCAAAGCGAACATCCCCTCGCGAATCGCCCTGCGCGTATCGTCCCAGATCGACTCGCGTACCATCCTCGACGCCGGCGGCGCCGAGAAGCTGATCGGCCGCGGCGACCTGCTGTATTCGCCTGTCGGCGCTCCGAAGCCCATCCGTGTGCAGTGCTGCTTCACCCGTGACGAGGAGATCGAGCGTGTGACAGCGTTCATCAAGAAGTCGCATACCGCCGAGTATAACAAGGAGATCGAGGACAAGATCCGTAAGATCGCCGCCGAGGAGCTGAACACCGGCAAGGGCGGTAAGGACAGCGGCGTGACGCCCGGCAACGCCCCCGAGGTCGACTCCATGATGGAGGACGCGATCAAGTTCGTCATCGAGAGCGGACAGGCTTCCACTTCCATGCTCCAGCGCCGCCTCAAGGTCGGCTACGCGCGAGCGGGCAGAATGATCGACGATATGGAGCAGATGGGCATCGTCGGACCGCACCAGGGCTCGAAGCCCCGCGAAGTGCTGATGACCTACAACGACTGGCTCGAGCGCAATAACCTCCTCGGCTCGCCCGATGAGTCCCCCGAGGGAGAGGACAACCCCGAATCCGACGAGGATGATCCGTGGTAAAGGAAAATCAGAGATTATCGGTGGACGGTGAACAGAGAACGGTGAATGGTGAAGGGCGGGACATCCGCACCCATTTTATCGTTAATTATATTCCTGTTTCGCTTGACCTTTTCATCAAAAATCGCTATACTGTATACAGATTTCGACAAATTAAGGAGGAAAACCTTTGGGAGTATATGAAGAGCTGGTAGCCCGCGGTCTGATCGCGCAGGTTACCGATGAAAAAGAAATCAGAGAATTAGTCAATACGGGCAAGGCGGTGTTCTACATCGGCTTCGATCCGACTGCCGACAGCCTGCACGTCGGACACTTCATGGCGCTGTGCCTGATGAAGCGTCTGCAGCTCGCCGGCAACAAGCCGATCGCCCTCGTCGGCGGCGGCACCGGCATGATCGGCGACCCCTCGGGCAGAACCGACATGCGCCAGATGATGACCAAGGAGACCATCGCCCATAACTGCGAGTGCTTCAAGAAGCAGATGTCGAAGTTCATCGACTTCTCCGACGGCAAGGCGCTGATGGTCAATAACGCCGACTGGCTGCTCGACCTCAACTACGTCGAGCTGCTCCGTGAGGTCGGCGCGTGCTTCTCCGTCAACAATATGCTGCGTGCCGAGTGCTACAAGCAGCGCATGGAGAAGGGTCTCTCGTTCCTCGAATTCAACTACATGATCATGCAGAGCTACGATTTCTATGCTCTGTATCAGAAATACGGCTGCAACATGCAGTTCGGCGGCGACGACCAGTGGAGCAACATGCTCGGCG
>CAMVDB010000041.1 GCA_947166135.1 uncultured Clostridia bacterium
TCCATACCGAAGCGCTTCTTGAAACGGTCAACACGGCCGCCTGTATCAACAAGCTTCTGTTTACCGGTGAAGAACGGATGGCACTTGGAGCAAATTTCAACACGGATATCCTTCTTAGTGGAACCGGTCTCAATCACATTACCGCAAGCGCAGGTAATGGTGGTCTGGCCATAATTAGGATGGATCTTTTCCTGCATTTCATTCACCTCTTTCACATGTAGCCATAAATAACAAAGTAATTATACACGATAAACTTGCAAAATGCAAGCACTTTTTTTAATTTTTTCGCGCAATCAGGCAAAATCCGCTTACTGAGCGGCTAAATAATGGATAAACGCATCGAAACTCATGTCAAGTTCACGCATATTGCGGGCATATTCGGTGCCAACATAGCGGAACAGATGTGAGTTGAATGCCATGCCGCCGGTGTTCTCGTTATCGGGATAACGTAAGACGAAGCCGTAATCGACACAGTTGCGCAGAAGCCACGCGTAAGCGGGCGTATCGACGAACTTGCCGTCGGTCCGAACGGTCAGATGCACCACGAGTCCCGTCTGCTGTTCGCTCTCCCCCGCTCTGGGGATCTCGCGCTTAACGTGAGCCTCCGCCATCACGAGACTGGAGGAATTCTTCTTACGATAATCCTTGACCGCCTTGTCATAGCGCTCGCTTTGTTCTTCATAAGAAATATAACCTTGCTGAACGAGGAACTCAAAGCCCTCGCGCCGACCGTCAGATACCAAGCGCTCCAGCGCGGGAGCAACCTCGGGGCTGATCATGATCCCGCAGGACTCGACAAGCTCGGGCACATCGTTCCCGGAGAGCGGCGACGCGGAATTGACGGCGCGCAGAAACAGCGGGTTCTCGAGCAGTTCATCGGTGTTGACCGGCTCCGAGGGAGCCGACGCGCTTCGGTTACCGATCGTCGTCAGGTAATACTTGTAGCCGAAAAACACACCTACCGCGAGTACAGCAAGCATCAAGAGCGGCAGAATGACCATCAAAGCCCGCTGGGTCTCGAGATGGTTTTCCTCCCGCATGGTGCGTTCCTCAAACGCGCCGCGATTCACTTTTCGGGGTTTGATATTACGAAGCTTTCTGCTCAATCTTCTGCCCTGCCTGCCGTTAATGTCATTCCTGAATGAAGGGACGGGCACAATCACCCGCCCCAACCGTTGATCTTTTCAGCGATCGAGATCGCCCATTCAAAATAATTACTTGATCGCTTTGGTGTCGATCTCTTCCTTCATCATCGCCATGAAGTCCTCGAGGCTCATTGAGCCGAGATCGCCGTCCTTACGGTGACGGATGGATACGGTGTTATTCTCGATATCCTTGTCGCCGATGATGACCATGTACGGGATCTTCTGTACCTGCGCCTCACGGATCTTGTAGCCGATCTTCTCGGAGCGGTCATCGACCTCGGTACGCATACCCATGTCGTCCAGCGCCTTCTTGATCTCGTACAAACGGTCAAGGTGACGGTCGGCGATGGGCAGCAGCTTGACCTGTACGGGAGCGAGCCACAGCGGGAACGCGCCTGCGTACTTCTCGATCAAAAGCGCCAAGGTACGCTCATAGCAACCGATAGAGGTACGGTGGATGATGAACGGATGCTTCTTCACGCCGTCGCGGTCGACATACTCCATGCCGAACTTCTCGGCGATCATGGGATCGATCTGGATGGTGATAAGGGTATCTTCCTTACCGAATACATTCTTGATCTGGATATCGAGCTTAGGACCGTAGAACGCGGCTTCACCGATACCGATCTTGTAATCGATACCGAGATCTTCGAGGATCTTGCCCATCATGCCCTGTACTTCGTTCCACTCTTCCTCGGTGCCGATGTACTTCTCACGGTCGTTGGGATCCCACTGCGAGAAGCGGTAGCTGACATCCTCGTACAGACCTAAGGTCTTCAAGCAGTAGATTGCGAGGTTCAGGCAGTGCTGGAACTCGCCCTCGAGCTGTTCGGGAGTACACATCAAGTGACCCTCGGAGATCGTGAACTGACGTACGCGAATGAGACCGTGCATCTCGCCCGACGCCTCGTTACGGAACAGGGTCGAGGTCTCGTTGAGGCGCATCGGCAGATCGCGGTAGCTTCTGCCGCGGTTGAGGAACACCTGGTACTGGAACGGACAGGTCATCGGACGCAGAGCATATACCTCGTCGTCCTTATCAGGATCACCGAGGATGAACATACCGTCCTGATAATGATCCCAGTGACCACTGATCTTGTACAGATCGGACTTCGCCATGAAGGGCGTCTTGGTCAGCTGCCAGCCGTTCTTCTGTTCAAGATCCTCAACCCAGCGCTGTAAGAGCTGGATAATACGGGCGCCCTTAGGCAGCATGATCGGCAGACCCTGCCCGATGTAATCAACAGTGGTAAAGAGCTCTAATTCTCTGCCGAGCTTGTTATGGTCGCGCTTTAAGGCTTCTTCGCGACGGGTGATGTACTCCTCGAGCATCGCCGCCTTCGGGAAGGAAATACCGTATACACGGCACAGCTGCTGTTTATTGGAGTCACCGCGCCAGTATGCGCCGGTGCAGTTGGTGAGCTTGAACGCCTTGACAGGTGCGACGGACATCAGGTGAGGACCGGCGCAAAGGTCGACAAACTCCGCCTGCTTGTAGAAGCTGATGGGCTCGCCCTTACCGGCGTGCTCCTGAGCAAGCTCCACCTTATAAGGCTCGCCGAGCTCCTCAAGATACGAAATCGCGTCCTCGGGCGCTTTCTCAAAGCGGGAAATCTCGATGCCGGACTTGACGATCTTCTTCATTTCCGCCTCGATCTTCAAAAGATCATCGTTATCAAAGGGCTTTTCAATGTCAAAATCATAGTAGAAGCCCTCGCTGATGGAGGGACCGATCGCAAGCTTCGCCTCGGGGAACAGGCGCTTGACCGCCTGAGCCATGATGTGAGAGGTGGTGTGCCAGAAAGCCTGCTTGCCCTCTTCATCATCGAAGGTCAGCAGCTCAACCTTGCAGTCGGAAGAAAGCTCGGTACGCAGGTCGCAGACCTTACCGTCCACCAGCGCGGCACAAACGTTGCGGTACAAGCCCATAGAGATGGACTTGGCGATCTCGGCAGGCGTGATGTTCTCTTCAAACTGCTGGACAACGCCGCCCTTTAATTCTACATTGATCATAATATCTTCTCCTTTTCAAATATGACGCTGCATGCCGACAGAAGATTCAACCCTCCGCAGCTGAACGCCGCCTCCCCGGGAAAGGGAGACAAATATAAAAGCCCCAACAGTCAAAGACCGTCAGGGCGTATCTACGCGGTTCCACCTGAGTTCGGTACCGTCGCCGGCTGAAAACACATAGTAACAAACATACGCTTCGGCTTCTCACTCAAATGACAGTACCCTCATTATGCCTTAACGCGGCGAACGTCGCTCCATTTCCTGAGCAATCTCCGGAGCGGTATCCCGCAGCTCTCTGCACCGTTTTACACCAACCAACGGCTCTCTGCAGCTTCAAGCGGCGGACATTATCTCCATCCACGATCATTATTGAAATTAAATATATCACCAAAGATCAAAGTTGTCAATGGGATTTCGTGAAATATTTGACGATATTTATACCGGCATCGGCATGATATCGACCAGCACCTTCTGCATCACCGTCACGTCGGTCACGGCGATATCCGCGTCGTAATCGATATCGGCACAGGACATCTGCAGACCGTTGAGCGGGATCATCTGAGAGAGATAGCGCTGGATCAGCGTGACGTCCATCACGGACATATAACCATCACTGTCGACGTCGCCCTTCACGGCTCCGTTACGATTCGAGGACAGTACGGATGCAGCAGCGGAACTGTCGGCGCAGGCGACCGCAGCGTTCTTACATCCGACGAGCGAATCGGCGTCGATCAATGAGGTATCGGACGAGATCGAAACGCCGCGCAGCTGTGTACAACCGCTGAAAGCACCGCTGTGCAGGGTGCCGACGCCCCTGTTCATCAGGACATATCGCAGACCGCAGCCCTTGAACGCGTCGTAAGAGACCGTAAGACCGTTACCGCTCAAGTGAGCGCCCTCCAGGGCTTCATCACCGTCGAAGGCGTGCTGGCCGAGATATCTGAGCGTACTCGGCGTGAGCACCTCGCCTAAGGACTTGCATCCGCGAAAAGCGCCGTCACCGATATTGACGAGCCCCTCGGGGAGCTTGACTTCCCTGAGCCCTACGCAATCCGCAAAGGCATACGGGTCGATCGAATATACGCCGCGCGGAATGGTGACGGAAGTGATCTTCGACTGGGTCATAAACGCCGCAGAAGCGATCCTGCGTACACTGCCGGGGATCGTGACATTGGTATCGTAACCCTGATACTTGACGAGCACCCCGTCCCCTACAGTCGCGAAAGCGCCGAGAGAACTGAGATACGGCGTACCGTCAAAGGCATAAGCGCCGACCTCAGAGACAGAAGACGGCAGCACAACACTGCTCAACCCGGAGCATCCGTAGAAAGCGCCGGTGCCGATCTCGATCAGACTGCCGTCGCTGCGAACGGATTTAAGCTCGGCAGAGCGCATAAACGCATAAGGTGCGACCGCCTCACAGGAAGGAGGGATCACAGCGCTTGAGGAGGTGCCGTTATACCATACGAGTACCTTTCCGAGCGTCAGATATTTTTCTGTAGAAGAAATAAGATAAGGAGTGTTGCGGAAGGCGAACGCACCGACGCGGCTGACGTTCACGCCGCCGTTCACAGCGGAAAGCGCGGTACAATCGCAGAAGGCTCTGTCCTCGATGACGGCGACCGCTGAAGACAGGGTCACGCTCTGTATATCGCAGCCTTCAAAGGCGCTCTCGCCGATAATTTGAACATCATCGGGTACCGTGACGTTCTTCGCGGTACCTGAATAGCGAATCAGCACACCGTTCTCGACGGTGAAGTCACCCGCCGCTTGGACAGACAAAGCCGACGCAGCGATCAGCAGCAACACACATAAAAGCATACAAAGCCATCTTTTCATCCTCTCACTCCCTTCCCCGTGTAATCAATTAAACAGAGATCAGTCGGATTTTTCGGAGATCTCCAGGATCAGCTTGTCGATTTCATCAAGGCGGCTCGCGTAATCCTTGGGACGGTCGTCGTTCTTATCCTCGGCAACAGCATCGGTAAGGTAACCTTCCGTATCGGGAGTGAAGGACTCACCCGCAGGTTCCTCGGACTTTACCTCACGGTACAGGTAATCGGTGGTATCGGTATTGGCATAGTAGGAAGAAGCGGCTTCGTCCTCGCGCTCGCTCTCATCCTTGACGCTCACCAGAAAGCCGTCGACGTTCTCTTGGGTCTTGACGTTCTCTGCGGGGTCTTCATCGTTCACGCCGATCACGGTCAAGGTCTCACGATCCTGTGCATGGCGGGTGACCTCGATCAGGAAGATAATGATGAACAGCGCAGTGAGCACCATCTCGACCGGTACGATATTCGAGAGAAGATCGCCTGCGTTAAAGCCGAACGCAAGCTTCGCCGCACCGTACGCGAGCATAGAAGCAGCAGCGGGAAGTCCGAAAACAAAGCAGTTCTTGACACCGCTCTTGGACTCTACCACCGACAGCGTCACCGAATAATGGTAGAAGAACATCGTCGCGAATACATAGCAGCAAAGCGCGGTCACATCGGCGAGCTTCAGAGAGATCGTCGTAAAGGACACAAAGCAGCTTATCATGCGGATCGCCAACATCACCGCAGGGATCACGCACAAGAGAGACGCGGGCTTACTGTTCCTGCCGCGGAACATCGAGGACAGGCTCATGGTAATCAGTACAACCGCCGACAGTACCAGCAGAATACCCTCCGCGATCGTCAAAGCGGACGGTTTACCGCTGCCGAAAACGGTAATCAGCGTATTTGCGCCGTCTGCCGCGAAAGCGATCGAGAGCAGTAAGCCGACGATACCCGCGAGCACATTACGCCTTCTGGGATAATAAGGCGAGATACGACTGTCGAGCGCGCAGAACAGCACAGAGAACAGGAAAATCAGCGCGGCGGCAGCTAAAAACAGGTAATCGGGAACCAGGCTGCCCTTACCGAATAAATGTCCCTCTTCAAAGAAATTCGGCGCAATACGGCAGAAGACCGCGACCGGCATAAAAATGATAAAGGGAATCCATGAAAGCTTGGACTTCATATCAATAACTCCTTATAAGTGACAGATACTCTATCACATAATAATCCTACTATATATTGTATATTGAGCTGTTGTTGATGTCAAGTTAAGGTTTTGTAAACTAATAAACGGGCTCCTTACGGAACCCGTTCAGCATATTCAGCGATTCTTCTTTGAGTGCTTACGGCGCTTTTTCGCGTAAGACGAGGACACGGAAACATAGACGATGAACAGCACGACGACCAGTCCCACCGCGATCAAAAACCACGGTGAGCGCAGGATTCCGCCGACGGTATCGGTAAAGAACAGGATCGGGCTGACCCCGACGTCCGAACCGGAGACCAGATTGATCGAAGTGAACTCCTCACCCCTGTACAACACCTTGGCAGTGGTGACGACGTCGCCTTTCTTGATCGGCGCGCTGACCGAATCGGTGTTATCAGGCACGATCTTCACGTCGCCGTCGCTGTAATCATACGGAAGGATGACATTGAGATCGCTCTCGGGCGTCAGCAGGATGCTCTTGGTATCCCACGCGTGATCGACCTTCTGCTCACAGATCGGTGTATCCTTTGTCACGGGAGTTTGAAACGCAAGCCCCAGAAACGCCCAGCGGAACATATTCGCCGCTTCGATCATGCAATACTGCTCGTTTTCCTCGGCGGTCTCACTGTAAGGAGCGTGCAGACAAATACACATATACGAATAACCGTCGCAGACGGCAGTCGCGACAAGGCAGCGCCCCGCTTCTTTAGAAGTAGCGTTCTTGATTCCGGTAGCGTAAACGTAGTTGTATTCGCCGCCGCGGGCACTGTCAATCAGCCAGTTCGAGGTGATGAAGGGCTCGTCATCCTCGTTGACATAATAGGTCGTGGTACCGCATATCTTCGAGAAAAGCGGCAGACCCATCGCGTACTTGGTGATCTTGTACAGGTCGCGTGCAGTGGTATAGTGATCCTCGGCATGGTTGCCGAAGGGATTCGCAAAATGGGTATCAGTACAGCCGATCTCAGCCGCCTTATCGTTCATCATCGGGACGACCTTATGATAGTCGCCCTCTCCGATCGCGTCGCAAAGTACGACGGTAGCGTCCTGACCCGCGGGCAGCATCATCGCATACAGGAGGTCGGTCACAGACAGACTCTTGCCGACGTAGTTATCTACGCCGGAGCAGGTCATACCGAGATCGTACACCGTCTTGATACAGCTCTCCTTGACGGGGATCATCGTACCGAGATCCTCATAATGCTCAACGGCGATGATATAAGTCATGATCTTGGTCAGCGCTGCGGGATAACGGCGGGTATCGGCTTCCTTGGCGAAAACCTCCGTACCGGTATCGAGGTTGACCATCAGGATCGTATCGGAAAACTGCTCTACATCGCAGTCAAAAGACAGTGCGGAAGCAGGAATAACAAAGCAGAACGCAAGGAGCAGAACGATCAGTACCGAAACGGTTCTTTTTAATACTTTCATCCTATCACTCCTGTGAAGTCTCTGCGGCAGCAGTTTCGGGTACGGTCTCAGCCGCCGTCTCCGCCGTAGTCGCCGCTTCGGTTTGTTCGGTGCTCTTTACGATGTTTTTTCTTACGGCGGTCGCGGGCTTATTCGGCATCAAGCGGTCGAAAACATGCTTTCCGAATCGCGCGGAATCCGACAGCATATCCACGCCTTCGCTGGAATCCAGCACCAGGCTGACATCCTCGATCTTCTCTTTATCGTAGGTGATCTCGGCACTGCCGATCCGCTGACCCTTGAACAGCGGCCAGCTGTAGGAGTCCTTCATATTGATCGAATAGGACAACAGATTTTCATCAAAATCCTCGGGCAGGGTCTTATAAGAGGAATTAAAGGGATGCAGCTGCATCTCGTATTCGCCCCACCCGGTGGTGATCTTTGCGGGAGTGATCTCACTTTCGGTGTCGATGACCTTGCGGTCGCTCAGGTTCAGATACGCCCAGGTTGTCAGCTTGCGAGAGTCGGCATAGACGTTCTCCTCGCTTCTGTGATAACCCAGAAGGCCCGCGAAGAAGTAGGTCTTGCCCTTATAAGTCGTGGTGAGAGCGATATTCTCATAGGTCTCTTTTGTATAAGAGAACTTCGCGTCGTTAACATAGCGGAAATAGTAAGGACTCTCGCTGTTGAGATTCGATGAATTGCTCTTTGTCGTATAGGTTTCGGGGTCGAGTCCTTCGGGAACATAGCTCTTATCCTTCGTCAATTCACCAAACAGTTCTGTATTGCGAACCGCCATATAGATTCGGTAAAGATCGCGACAGGTAGTATGCTGTCTGCGGTCGTCACTGTAGCCGGGCGATACAAAGCCGGTGCCTGTACAGCCGAGCTCGACCGCCTTATCGTTCATCGCCTTTACAAATTCATCCGTTGTCAGTCCCGAACGGTCGGCAAGCGCAAAACAGGCGTCGCTGCCGGTAGACAGCAGAGCGACCGCCATCAGATCCTTCACGGTCAGCTTCTTGTCCATATACATCTTCAAACAGCCGTCGGAATACGGAAGCGCGTCAATAAACTCCTGATTCACCGTGAAGCTCGCCATATCGGGAGCGGCGATGGTATCGCAGGCGACGAGATAGGTCGTCAGCGCAACAAGATAACCGCAGAACCACTTATTATCGGGCTTCTGTGAAAAAACGACTGTGTTGGTGTCGACATTGACGAGGATCATATCATTGGTAGAGGTCTCCACGTCGTTCGCGTAGGACGAGGCGGGGACGGTCAGCGTGCAGACAACGAGCGCGAGCACCGTCAGCAGGCTGAGGATTTTTTTCCAAGTGTATTTCTTCATAATAGGGCTTGATTCTCCTAAAGGTTACTGTTATAATTTCTTATTGGAAACAAAAAGCGGTAAAAAACCGCGAAAATCGACTGATTCACCTTATATTGTACACTATTATTCAGTACATATCAATGCACAAATTGATAAATTTATAAACTTTTTTCGCTGAACGTTTAGGAGGTTCGCTTTGATATACGTTACGGGAGATATGCACGGAGAGCTTGAGGTTTTTTCGGAACGAAAGCTCGGACAAATCAAGAAAAATGATACGCTGATCGTCACGGGCGACTTCGGCTTTCTCTGGAATGACTCGAAGGAGGAACAGAAGAATCTGAAGAAACTCGGTAAAAAGAAATATAACATCCTGTTCGTCGAGGGCGCTCACGAGAACCTCGAGCTGATCAAGCAGCACGAGGAGGTCGATTTCTGCGGCGGTAAGGCGTATCGGATCGCCGACAATATCTATTGTCTGAAGCGCGGAGATATTTATACCGTCGAGAGTCGCAGGGTCTTCGCCTTAGGCGGAGGACTGCCTCCCTTCGAGGAACAGGGCGAGGAGAATCCGCCTTCCATGCCCGACGATGACGAGCTGAACCGCGCGGTCGAGAATCTGCAAGCGCATCACCGCGAGGTAGATATCATCATCACCCATGAAGCGCCCGCCTCGGTCAAGAAGCTGATCGACCGCCGCGCCGCGATCAACGACCTGAACATCTTCCTCGATACCGTTCTGCATAACACGCGCTACGGCAGATGGTTCTTCGGCAGTCTGCACCAGGACCGCGCAATCAGCGAAAACCTGATTTGCGTGTTCGAGGATGTGTACGGGATAAAATAGTGAGGAACAGAGAACGGTGAATGGTGAATGGTGTTGGGAAAGCCTGACGGCTTTTGGATCGGTATAACAACTTCTATATTAAAACGTCTGTGACTCTATGTAGGGTCGCAGACGTTGTTTCTTTATCA
This sequence comes from uncultured Clostridia bacterium, assembly GCA_947166135.1. Taxonomy (GTDB): domain Bacteria; phylum Bacillota; class Clostridia; order Oscillospirales; family Acutalibacteraceae; genus Ruminococcoides. The sequence goes on from CAMVDB010000041.1 coordinate 9,901, forward strand.
AAGTATTATCAATCAGGTGCGGACAGCGTCCGCCCTTCACCATTCTCCGTTCTCTGTTCTCTGTTCTCCGTTTCAGTTCATCGTATTCTCGGTTTCCTTGAAGAGTCGTCGGATCTTGGCGCGGAGGGCACGCATACCGTCATGGCTCAAATCGGGTGAGATCGCGAGCAGCTTCTCCGCCGCCTCCTGACTCTGGGCGAGCGTCTCCGTATCGGAGAAGTCGGCGATCGAAAGCTCCGGCAAACCGTGCTGACGGTTGCCGAAGAAGTCGCCGGGGCCACGGAGCTTCAAGTCCATATCGGCGATCTCGAAACCGTTATTGGTGCGGCACATCGTGCCTAAGCGCTGTTCGGTATTCTCGCCGCGGTTGTCGGAGATCAGGATGCAGTAGCTCTGATACTCTCCCCTGCCAACGCGTCCGCGCAGCTGGTGCAGGGTCGAGAGCCCGAACCGTTCGGCGTTCTCGATCATCATGACGGTGGCGTTCTTTACATCCACGCCGACTTCTACGACCGTCGTCGCGACCAGTATACTGATCTCGTTTTTCGCGAACTGCGCCATCACGGCGTCCTTCTCCTTCGGCTTCATCTTGCCGTGCAGGATACCGACGGGGTAATCTCGGAACACACCAAGCATCAGCTCGGCGGCATAATCATTGGCGTTTTCGAGCGGGGTCTCCCCCTCGCCCTCTTCGACCAGCGGGCAGACGATGTACGCCTGACGACCCTCGTCGACCTGCTTTTTGATGAAGCCGAGCGCTCGGTCGCGCTTATCCGTACCGATGAAGTAGGTCTGCACCTCGCTCCGTCCGGGCGGCAGCTCGTCGATGATCGTGATATCCAGATCACCGTAGATAATCAGTCCGAGGGTACGAGGGATGGGCGTCGCGGACAGTACCAGTACATGCGGATGCTCGCCCTTGGAGGCAAGTCGGGCGCGCTGCGCAACGCCGAAGCGATGCTGTTCATCGGTGATCGCACAGCCGAGAGAGCTGAACACCGTACTTTCGGACAACAGTGCGTGCGTACCGATGACGATATCGCTCTCGCCGCTCTCGATACGCGCGCGGGTCTTCCGCTTCTCAGCAGCCGTCATCGAACCGGTCAGAAGCTCTAATCGGATATCGGTACCCGCAAACATCTTTGTAAAGGTCTCGTAATGCTGACGCGCGAGAATATCCGTCGGCGCCATGAACGCCGCCTGATAGCCGTTGCGAACCGTATGATAGCACAAAGCGGCGCATACGGCGGTCTTGCCCGAGCCGACGTCGCCCTGGATCAGCCGATTCATCGGCGAGGGCTTGTCGCGCATATCGGACACACAGTCAGCGATCGCGCGCTGCTGGGCGCCGGTCAGCGTGAACGGCAGTTTATCGATAAACTCGGCGGTATAATCCGTCGTCATACGGACGGCGGTATGCTCCTTGCTCTGACGCTTCATCAAGCGCATGCCTAGATTCAACACCAGAAGCTCTTCAAATACGAGCCGCCTTCTCGCCCGCTCCATCGCATTAAGATCAGACGGAAAATGAATATTTTGCAAGGCATAAGACAGCGTGCAAAGGTCGTAGCGCTGTAAGATATCATAGGGCAGCGGGTCGCGGATGACCTCGGGGAGCATACCGAGAGCCTCCTTCGCCGCCTTGATCATCACACGGTTGCTGAGTCCCGCTGTAAGGTTGTAAACAGGGGTCACGGCGTCCGAGGTCGCGGCAGAGGAAAACTCGGGAGAGGTCATCTGCAAGCCGAATTTATCTTCTGCGACCTTGCCCATAAAGAGGTATTCCTCACCGTAATGGAGCATGGACGAAATGTATTTATTGTTAAAGAATACGAGGCTCAGATAGCCGGAGTCGTCACACACGCTGAGCTTCGCCATCATTCTGCCGCCCGAGATACGAATGTTGTTGACAGGAGTCGAGACCTTCGCGCGGACAACGGCGGTCTGACCGCCGACAAGCTCACCGATCGGCGTGGTATCCGACCAGTTATCATAAGCGCGGGGATAATACTCGATCATATCGCCGACGGTATTGACGCCGAGCTTTCCGAAAAGAGCGGCTTTCTTCTCCCCGATGCCGCCGAGACGTGTGATCGGTATTTCGTACAGGGACATGGCCGCCCTCCTTTCGTGAACATACACAACAGCGCTGTACTGCCTTCTGCGGTAATCTTCCGCTGAAACAGCACGACAATGGTAATCTGTACGGAAACGATTCCGTACGCTTCACCGCAATCGATCTTATGCTTTTATTGTACACGATTCGAACATATATGTCAATTGCAAATTAAGAGAATCCGAAAAGAAAGAGAGCGTCGGGCTTGCCCGAGGCGGCTTGCCGCCTTTTTCTATTTATCTTATTCTTAGTCATTGTCATTGTCATTGTCTTAGTCTTAGTCTTTGTCTTTGTCTTAGCTTGTTTTGCTTGTTTTGCTTGTTTTGTTTGTTTTGTAAGTTGTATATCAACGTTCACTGTGATATAATATGTTCTCAACACTATTTGACAAAAAATATTTTCATGCAACCAAAACATCATCCCCGATCGTTATCTATACAGAGTCGGCACAGCGCATGCCGACGTGAAAGGAGCACGGAAGTGGTACACAGAATCGGTACCGATCAGGCTGAGTCCATCTTCCGGCAATACGCGGACATGATCTACCGCGTCGCTCTGCACAATCTGAAAGATCCCGCCGACGCGGACGATATTCTCGGGGAGGTCTGTCTTGTCCTGATGACAAAGAAGGTTCCTGACGAGGAACAGCATCTCAAGCGATGGCTGATACGGGTCACCGTGAACAAATGCAGGGATTTGAGCCGTTCATTCTGGCGGCGTAACCGCGAGAGCATCGACAACTACGAACATATCGAAGCGCCGCCTCCGAACGGATTCCCGGAAGAAGTGCAGAGTCTGCCGGAAAACTACAGAAACATCATATACCTCTACTACTACGAGGAATACACCGTGAGTGAGATCGCGGATATCCTTAACATGAACGTCAACACCGTCAAATCCGGACTGAAACGGGCACGCGAACAGCTCAAAAGGCTACTGAAAGACTCAGACGGCTGATGTCGGAAAGGAGAATCTATATGAAAGCCAATACCTATACCGCCGCGCTCGACAGCGTGCATGTTTCGCAAGCCGTGATCGAAGCCGCCATCGCATCGGCAAAGCGGCGCAGGGCGAAAACGACTGCGAATCAGATCAAGATCAGATATGCCGCAGCAGCAGCCGGCTTTGTGCTGGCGAGCGTCAGCGGATACGCACTGTATCACAGCTCGGGCGACTTTCAGCCGCCGGTCAATCACGCACCATCCCCAACTTCTTCGACCGATACAGAGCCGACAGAAGTTGCAGAAAATAATGCAACTTTCGCAACTATGACGTATGATGAAGCGACCGTGACCGCTTCGGAAAATGCTGAAATGACGACAACAAAAGTCACGGAAAGCACCGAGGAGAGCGCCGAAGCACCGACCGCAGAAACACCGACAGTCACCAAAAAGCCGACAGAGAAGCCCAAGCCCACCGATTCAGCGCCCGAAACAAAACCATCAGCCTTAGCGGGAGGCCCCATCATCATTGACCCGATCGACAGAGAGATCGACCGCTCTGAGCTCGGCGACGACGGCAAGCTGTATATGATGATCGCGCCGACTGGACTGACTCATATCGACGAGCCCGGGGCGTTTACCGGCGACCACGTTTACTACTATGAAACGAAGTTCGGCAGAACCTATATCAAGCCCCTGACCATCAACCCCGAGGATCACCTGTTCCCAAGCGATAATCCCTCGGATCTCGGGAACTCCCTGTGCTACTTCTATAATTCTCGTGGGGAAATATTAAGCACTTCATCCATACGGTGAGATTAAAAGATAAGGAGAAACACCATGAAAAAGCTGATATCGTCACTGATCGCCGTGATCCTGATCCTGTCCTGCGTGACAGTAAATGCCTCCGCCTCCGAACAGGAGGAGGATGTGCTGAAAAACTACAATTACTACTGCCACAACGAGATGCCGTTGAACACCTCAAAGCTCCCGCAGTATATCAAGGGACGTTTTGACTATGACAGCAACTATATCAAAATCGTACCGGAATATCCCGGGTATGAGGGCAGAGGATATATTTTCCCGCTCGCATCGGAGCAGTACGGCGCGCTGTATGACCTGAGCTATACCGTGGAGGACACAGTCATCACCTTTGAATACCGTCTGAAAGACGGTGCGACCCGCGACAAATATCTTGACTGTATCGACAGAAATCGAGCTAAGGAAGGTCTTGACCCTATCGTCCGCGAGGAAGGCAGAATGTACAGCTATCCGCTCTTTGACGTTGCATTAAAGGAGATCGTCGTCATCCCCGCACAAGTGATTGAACCGATTGTTCTGGATGTTGTCAATACCGACGGCACCGTTGACTATAAGGACGGCAAGCGTGTCGGAACATCGGCAGGCTACCAGAGCGGTTTTCTGATGCGGATTCCGAATCTCGAGCCTATTCCCGAACGTCCCACCGAGCCGATCGAAGAGAACAATTACCAATACAGAGATCAACTGCTCAGTCAATACAGCCTGACGAAAGATCAACTCACGGAGTATGACGAGATCTATGAGCATAAGGATCAAGACGGCAAAGTTGACTGGGTGCTGGTCAAGGCGGCGACAGAGGTCAAGACGAGCCCGCTGTATACCGACCCCCGATACTATGAGTTCGGCAACCGCGTTATGGAGGTCGAATACAAAGGCGAGCCCTTCACTTTCGGCATGGGCGTCTACAGCGTAAAGGACGAGCGCTTCATCCAACCGGGTGACGCCGAGATGTACGAGCTTGATGACCTCGAAGAGGTCTGGACGGAGCTGGGACCCGGAAGGCTGATCGGCGACATGGACGGCGACAACGAGCTGAGTATCGCCGACGCGACCCTGATCCGGCGCTGTCAGGCGGAGATCATGGATTATCCGACCGAGGATCAGAATATCCCGCTCGACTATGCGCCGCAGGCGATCAAATGGTTCTCCGACTTCGATCAGGACGGTGACCGCAGTATCATGGACGCGACGGCGATCCAGCGATTTTTACTCGGTCTTCCCTACCGACCGGCAGACTGGACTCCCTATCCTCACGGCGGTCAGGAACCCACGGAGCCTACCGAACCTCAGCCTACCGAACCTCAGCCGACCGAATCTCAGCCGACCGAATCTCAGCCGACCGAATCTCAGCCAACCGAGCCTCAGCCTACTGAGTCTCAACCCACTGAGCCTCAACCCACGGAGCCTCAACCCACGGAGCCTCAGCCCGATCCATCCATTCCCCACATCACCCGCTGTGAGGCTGTCAAAGACGGCGTACAGGTCACCTGGACGGCAGTAGAAGGCGCGGAGCACTACCGTCTGTATTATCGCAACGACAGAGGCAGCTGGACGAAATGTGCCGAGACCGACGGCTTGACAGCTGTCGATACGCATGCAGACGTGGATTGCGAATACACCTACACCGTTCGATGCGTCAGCGCCGACGGAACACGCTTCATGAGCGACTTCGACCACGTCGGTACAAAGTTCCATCTATTCGCATATCCGGCGATCTTAGGCACGGTTACAAGACTCAACGGCGTTGAACTTAATGTTGAGGGTCATCGCAGCCGAGTGCGGCTCTACCGAAAAGAAGGCGTCAGCTGGAAGCGTATTGCCGAATACGACAGTCAGGAACAGAGCACCTACCTCGATACCGACGTACAGCCGGGCAAAACTTACACCTACACCGCCCGCTGCGTCAGCGAGGACGGACGTTTCCTGAGCTATTATGACACCAAGGGCAGAACTCACGCCTATATACTCTCCTCGTGTATACCCGAGCTGGCATTCGTGATGTATGTCGGAGATAACATGGCGCTCGTACAACCGATGGAAAACAAATTCGGCTTGACGCACTTCTATCTCGATACGTTCAACACCGGCGGCGATTATCTGGGCAGTTTTAAACTGACCGACGAACCCACCTACATCCGCTCGAAGGATATTGTCAAAGGCGCAAAATTCCTGTATATCCTCACGGGAATGAATGCGAACGATCAGATAATCACAAGCTACAATAAAGACGGCGATTTGGTCGAGATGATCCCCGCTTCTCCCGAGGTAAGTATCGAAAAGACCGGTGACAGGCAGTATCACCTAAGCTGGGATAGTATCAGCGGCGGCTACGGCTATGCTCTCAACATCTTTCATGATGATATTGATGATCCGGTCATTACAACAGAATTATTCAGGATGAATCAATACGATATCGACCTGAGCGATTATCCCGATGATTTTCACTGGTACGTCTTTCTATACAAGTGCGACAAAAATCAGTTGTCATGTTCCATGCCTTATATGCTGGAATTTGACGAAAAGGATTTTGAGTAAAAAGTGTGTGTAGGGGCGAGTCGAATGGCAGTGGCGCTTAGCCAATCACAGGCAAGAATGGTCCCCATAACTCCCCGTGTTATGGGGAGAGGATGTGCCGCCACGCGGTGCGAAGGCTTACCGCAAGGTGAGCCTGCATAAGCACGACGAGTGACGAAGATGGAGCGCTGTTGCATGGGAGTTGTATGCCAAATCAGAGATTTGGCATACAACTCCTCAAATTCGACCCCTACATTACTCTCGTCTCTACGATCAAGAAAGTGCGCACCAAGCGCGTTCGCTTTCGTATACCCATCGCTCATGCGCGCGCAGCGTGCAACTGAGCAGGGACTATAAATCATTTTTTACTTTATAAGAAACGAGCAGTTTCCTGTAAAGTTAAAAAAGGCTGTTCACGATGTCCCGCCCCCCGAAAGTTAGACCCAAAACTAACTTTCGGGGGGCTTTTTATGT
>CAMVDB010000042.1 GCA_947166135.1 uncultured Clostridia bacterium
TGAGAACCGCGGTATGCTATTATTCAATACTCCAGGTCGTGCCTTCTTTGCTGTCCTTCAGAATGATTCCCGACGCCTTCAGCTCGTCGCGGATCCAGTCGGCCTCCGCCCAGTTCTTGGCTGCCTTGGCTTCTTTACGTTTCTCGATCAGCGATTCGACCCATTCTCTCTCGATCCCTTTTTCGTTTAGAAAAACGGTCTGAGTATCGGAATGAATCATTTCTGCGCGGGCATTTGAGCGGGTAACAGCATCAGCCGCTTCAATCAGTCCCAGCGACAGCACCTTGTCGAAGTCCGCAATCAGGTAGCGCTTGGTCGCGTCGGAGATATCGCCCTTTAAGACGTCGTACAGCGCCGTGATCGCGAGCGAGGTGTTCAGGTCGTTGTCGAGCGCTTCTCTGAACTTCTCCTGATATGCCCTTGCCGCCTCGAGGTCGGGCTCGCCGTCGGCGCTGAGCTTCGCGATACGCGCGACCAGCTTGTTGTACGCCTGTACGGTATTGTCGAGGTTCTCGAAGCTGAATACCAGCGGCTTGCGATAGTGCGACTGCAGGCAGAAGAAGCGGTATGCCAGCGGATCGTAGCCCTTCTCCTCAAGCAGAGAAACGGTCAGGAATCCGCCCTTGGATTTCGACATCTTGCCGCGCTTGTCGAGCAGATGGAGCACATGGAACCAGTACGGGCACCACTGATGGCCGAGGTACGCTTCGCTCTGGGCGATCTCATTGGTGTGATGGGGGAAAGCGTTGTCCACGCCGCCGCAGTGGATGTCAAGGTACTCGCCCGCGTGCTTGATGGAGATGGCGGAGCACTCGATATGCCAGCCCGGATAGCCCAAGCCCCACGGCGACTCCCACTTGAGCGCCTGATCTTCAAACTTGCTCTGGGTGAACCAGAGGACGAAGTCGTTTTTGTTGCGTTTGTTCTCGTCCTCGGTGACGTCCTCACGCACGCCGACCTGCAGCTCATCCTCGTTCATGTTTCCGAAGACATAGTAGCTGTCGAGCTTGGAGGTGTCGAAGTAGACGTTGCCGCCCGAAAGGTACGCGTAGCCCTTGTCGATCAGGGTCTGTACCATCTCGATGAACTCCGGGATGCAGTGGGTAGCGGGTTCGACGACGTCGGGGGTTTTGATATTGAGCTTCTCGGTGTCGGAGAAGAACGCGTCGGTGTAGAACTGCGCGATCTCCATGACGGTCTTGTGCTCGCGCTTTGCGCCTGCGAGCATCTTATCTTCGCCGGTATCCGCGTCGGAGCTCAGGTGACCGACGTCGGTGATGTTCATGACGCGCAGAACGTCGTAACCGACATAGCGGAAATACTTTTCCAGCACATCCTCCATGATGTAGGTGCGCAGGTTGCCGATGTGAGCGTAGTGGTAGACGGTCGGACCGCAGGTGTACATCTTGACCTTGCCCGCTTCATGCGGGATAAATTCCTGCTTGGTGCCGCCGAGCGTATTGTAAAGAATCATTTTGTATCTTCCTTTCCTTTTCCGTTGGCTCCCGATCCCCGGGGAACTGTCACTGCAGGTGACTGAGGGCTGATTTTATGACGATCGGAATTTTTGTTTATTTCGCTTTTCAGATACTGCACCTCAAGCCCCAGCTGCTGGATCTCGTTATGCATCCGGCACAGCTCCTGCGCGACGGGATCGGAGTAGTGGATCTGGTCGAGCAGATCGGGACGCACGCCGTTGACCCTTACTACGCGGGCGGGTACGCCGACAGCGGTGCTGTTCGGCGGGATCTCGGAGAGTACCACGGCTCCCGCGGCGATACGCGAGTTATCGCCGACCTTGAACGGACCGAGCACCTTTGCGCCCGAGCCGACCATCACGTTGTTGCCGAGGGTCGGATGGCGCTTGCCCTGATCCTTGCCGGTGCCGCCGAGGGTGACGTTCTGGTAGATCAGGCAGTTGTCGCCGATGATGGTGGTCTCGCCGATGACTACGCCCATACCGTGGTCGATGACAAGCCCCTTGCCGATCGTGGCGCCGGGGTGTATCTCTACGCCCGTTTTGTGGCGGGCGCGCTGGCTCAGCCATCGGGCGATGAACTTCATGTTGTGGATATGAAACCAGTGGGCGCGGCGGTATTTGCGCACCGCCTTGTAGCCCGAGTAGAGGAAGAATACCTCCATTCGGTTGCGTGCCGCCGGATCGCGCTGCAAAACAGCGTTCAGGTCGGCTCTCATTGTGTCAAACATTGTGATCAAATCCTTTTATCATGGTGAACGGAGAACAGAGAACAGAGAACGGTTGCGGAAAAGCTTCGCTTTTTGAATGATTATCAATCGTAGTGGGATAACCCATCCTTCATCTATCGCTGTAATCTGAAAAAAGCGCCGTCATCCCATAGGGACGACAGCGCCGTGGTTCCACCCAAATTCGGCATTATATATGGTATAATGCCCTCTTGCCCTTAACGCGGGCTGACGCGCGGCGATACTCGGTATCGTAATACCCGGTATCGTGATACCATATCCTTTCCCACCGCAGACTCATGGGCGCACTTCGGTATACTCTGCCACAGGCGGCTTCCAGCGTTTGCCGCCCTCTCTGTGAGGTTTTATATACCTACTTTTCCCGGTCACAGTCTTTACATATCTATTCTATTATATACGATTGTTTGTGATTTTGCAACAGTATTTATTCAAAATAGTCATTGCGTGGTCGTACAAATCATCATTGCGAGGTCTTACAAATCGTCATCGCGAGGTCATACGAATCGTCATTGCGAGGGCTTTAGCCCGTGGCAATCTCAACCTTATTATCATTTGTCCGCCGCAATCTCAACCGATTCACATATCGTTGATGACTTCTTTATTATCCTTCAGGTACTTTGCGCCGGAGATCACGGTGATGACCGCGACAACCCACATAAGTACGAGCCCGATGGTATTGAATACGTTGAAGTAACCGCTCAGCGTTAAGTATCGGGTATCGTTCAGCGCGGTATACATGCCGCTCGTGAACAGCTCCGACGGAACGGTATGACCGATGACAGAGGTGGAGATGATATCCATTGCCGTCTGCATCAGGAAGATCGCGCTGATCGCGACGATCTGGGCCACGGTCTTGACCTTGCCCCACATATTGGCGGCTATGACCTTGCCCTTCGCGGCGGCGACGAGCCTTACCGAGGTCACGGCGAACTCGCGGAAGATGATGATGATCAGCGGGACGGCGCCGCACAGCCCGAGCTTGACGAAGCACACCAGCACCGAGATCACGAGGATCTTATCCGCCAGCGGATCGGCGAATTTACCGAAGTCGGTGATAAGGTTATCCCTGCGCGCGATCTTTCCGTCCAGCGCGTCGGTGATCGAGGCGATCCCGAACAGGACTGCCGCCGCTAAAAGGTGGAACGGAAAGTCGATCAGGATACACGCGATCACGGCGGGTACCAGCAGGATCCGCAGCATGGTCAGCTTGTTGGGCAGGTTCATTTTTTTCATAACATCTCTCCTGTCAGGTCACAGTCGATATGATCGGTGATATGTACGCGCACGATGTCGCCCGGGCGAGGCTTCGTCTCGCCGACAGTGAAGAATACGCAGGGGTCGACCTCCGGCGCGTCGAACGGTGAGCGTCCGAACCAGCAGTCGGCATAGCGGTCGAAGCCGTCGACCAGTACGTCGAGTTCCTTGCCGACCTGTTCATCGCACCAACTGTCGATGATCAGCGCTTCCTGCTCGCTGATGATCTCGGCGCGGCGGTTCTTGACTTCTTCCTCGATCTGATCGGGCAACAGGGCGGCGGGGGTGTCCTCCTCCTGTGAGTAGGCGAAGCATCCGAGTCGCTCAAAGCGCGTCTGTGCGACAAAGTCGCTCAGCTCCTCAAAGTTCTCCTCCGTCTCGCCGGGGAAGCCCGCGATCAGGGTCGTTCTCAGCACGACGTCCGGGATCTTCTCACGGATATGGCTCACGAGCGTCAGAAGGCTTTCCTTATTGCCGCGGCGGTTCATCGCGCGCAGTACTCTGCCGTTACAGTGCTGCAGCGGCAGGTCGATATATTTGACGATCTTCTTTTCTTCTCGGATGGTGTCGAGCAACTCGTCGGTGATGCGGTCGGGGTAGCAGTAGAGTACGCGGATCCACTGCAGACCGTCGATTTTGCAGAGCTTTCTAAGCAGCTCGGCGAGCTTCAGCTCACCGTAGAGATCCTCGCCGTAGCGGGTGGTATCCTGTGCGATGACGTTGAGCTCCTTGACGCCGTTTCTGACGAGGCGCTCGGCTTCTTCGATGATGTTCTCCATTCTTCGGGAGCGGAACGAGCCGCGGATCAGCGGGATCGCGCAGTAGGTGCAGCAGTTGTCACAGCCGTCGGCGATCTTGAGGTACGCCCAGTGGCGTTCGGTGCTCTGTACGCGGCCGCCCTCCATCGGCAGTTCCATCTTGTCGGGAAAAACCTCGGTCTTCTCGCCGTCGAGCGCCTTTTGCACCACATCGGCGATATCGGCGTTCTTGCCGATACCGATGACCGCGTCGACCTCCTCGAGCTCCTTCATGATTTCGGTATTATAGCGCTCGGCGAGGCATCCGGTGACGATGATCGCTTTGATCTTGCCTTCCTTTTTCAGCTGAGCAAGCTCCAGAATTTCGTCGATGCTCTCCTGTTTGGCGCTTTCGATGAAGCCGCAGGTATTGACGATGACGGCGTCCGCCATCGCGGGGTCTTCCTTAAGCTGAAAGCCCGCCTGATTCAGTTGATACATCATCATCTCGGCGTCTACGCGGTTTTTGGCGCAGCCGAGGGATACGATTCCTACGCTACTCATAATCGTCCTCTATCTCTGTATATTCACGCAGCACGCTTTTTATGTCCGCGTAGCGGAAGCCCATGCGCGCCAGCGCGTTGACGGCGCGGCGCTGACCCTTCTCGTCAAGGATCGCGCGCGCGTATTTTCTCTCTATCACAAGGCGAATCTGATCTTTTTCATCGATGACGAGCTCGTCGACTACTTCGTCGATCAGGTCACGGTCGATGCCCTTCTCGCGCAGCTTCTCGCGAACGCCGCGCTCGGAGAGATGCTTGAGGTTCACGAGATCGGCGGCATATCGGCGCGCGTAACGCCCGTCGTCGATCAGCCCGAGTTCCTCCAGCCGTCCGACCGCCGCCTCACAGGTATCCTCCCTGTAATCGCGTCTGAGCTTCGTTAAAAGCTCGTGCCGTGAGTGATCGCGGAAGGAGATCAGCCACATCGCCTTGTCCTTACAGCGCTTTTTATCGGAGGCTTGCACACAGTCGTGCAGTTCCTCGTCGGTGATCTCGCGCCCCACGTCGAAGCGATGGGACAGGAGCACCTCGGTGTCGAGCTTCATCGCCTCTTCACCGTCGATATAGAGCGCAGAGAGCCCCTTACGACGGGGCTCAACAGCGGTTATTTGCATTTTATTGATCAATCCTCGACCAGAATGTCGATCTTAGCGCTCTTTTTCTTCTTCTCGGCGGGAGCGGCGGGAGCCGGAGCAGGCTCGGCGGCTACCGGCTTCGCGGCAGCCTTTGCGGGCTTCTTCGCGCGGGAGGTGAGCTTGTCGACATTCTCCCAGAGCTTAGCTTCAATCTCGTTACGGAGTGCGTCGTCGTTTTTCAGCAGCTCCTTGACGTTATCGCGGCCCTGACCCAGACGGGTCTCACCGTAATAGAACCATGCGCCGCTCTTCTGTACGACGTCTGCCTTCACCGCGAGGTCGATCAGCTCGCCGACGCGGCTGATGCCTTCGCCGTACATGATATCGAACTCTGCTTCCTTAAAGGGAGGAGCGATCTTGTTCTTGACGACCTTGGCGCGGGTGCGGGAGCCGACCATCTCGCCGTTGGACTTGAGGGTCTCGATGCGGCGGATGTCGATACGAACGGAGGAGTAGAACTTCAGCGCTCTGCCGCCCGTGGTGACCTCGGGATTACCGTAAACGACGCCGACCTTCTCACGCAGCTGGTTGATGAAGATTGCGACGCAGTTGGACTTGTTGATCGCGCCGGCAAGCTTACGCAGCGCCTGAGACATCAGCCGCGCGTGCAGACCGACGTGGCTGTCGCCCATCTCTCCCTCGATCTCCGCCTTGGGGACCAGCGCGGCGACCGAGTCGATGACGATGACGTCGATCGCGCCGGAGCGGATCAGCGCCTCGGCGATCTCGAGCGCGTCCTCACCGGTATCGGGCTGAGAGACCAGCAGGCTGTCGACGTCGACGCCTAAGGCGGCGGCGTAGACCGGGTCGAGCGCATGCTCTACGTCGATGAAGGCGACGTTGCCGCCGTTCTTCTGACCCTCCGCGATACAGTGCAGGGACAGGGTGGTCTTACCCGAACTCTCGGGTCCGTAGATCTCGACGATTCTGCCGCGGGGCAGACCGCCGATGCCGAGCGCGATATCCAGGCTCAGCGAGCCTGTCGAAATATGCTCGACGTTCATATGCGAGTTCTGACCGAGGCGCATGACAGCACCCTTGCCGAACTGCTTCTCGATTTGTGATAACGCGGTTTCCAGAGCTTTGTTCTTATCCAGAGCCATGAAAAAATCTCTCCTTTGGTTTCTGATTCAAATAGCATTGTGAGGGCGAAGATTATTCGCCTGTAGTGATCTCAACTGATGAAATTATAGCATATATGTTTGAGATAATCAAGATTTTCGAACAAAAAATCTATTTTCAGCAAACAGTGAAAGGTGATTGATGAACGGTGAAAGGGGGTTCTGTTCGCATACGATTTAAAGGAACCCAAACGCGAAGCGTTCCCTTAACCATTCTTCGTTAACCGTTCTCCATATTCGGCTGTTACCGCGCGGGTGATGCCCTGGATATCGGGGTAACCTATTATATTGGTATACCCGGCGGCTTTCAGCAGTTTTGCGACATAGTCGAACTGCCCTTCACCTAGCTCGAAGGCGATAGTTCCGCTTTCTTTCAACTTCGGCGTCCATAATCGGATGATCATCTCGTAGAAATCGAAGCCGCTTTCGCCGCCGTCCAGCGCGAGCCTCGGCTCATACCGAACCTCGCTTTGCAGACCGGCGATCTCATCCGAGCGAATGTAAGGCGGATTCGATACGATCATATCGAGCGATCCGTCGTCAAATCCATCGGTACAATCCCTGAGATCGGCATGGATCGCTTTGACGTCCGCCTGATTCTGCGCGATGTTTTCTGTCAGATATGCGAAAGCCCGATCGCTTTTCTCCACGGCGTAAACCGTTGCGTCGAGCTCCTTTGCGAGCGTGATCGCGATGATGCCCGTGCCCGAGCACAGATCAACGATACGCGGACGGGGAACGGACCTTATCATGCGCAGCGCTTCACCGACGAGCACCTCGGTGTCGTCGCGGGGGATCAGCACGCCCTGTCCGACCTTGTAGTCTCTGCCCATGAAGCTCCATAAACCCAGCACATACTGGATCGGCTCGCCCGACGCGCGTCGCCGCGCCATCGAGACCGCCTTGTCGAGCTGTTCGGAGGACAGGATGGTTTCATATTTTGAACGCAGGAGATTCGGCTGACAGCCCATAACTGCACCCAGTATCTCTCGCGCGTCGCCTGCGGGATTCTCTGCACCCGCGTCGGCGAGGAGTTTTTCGAGCCTACGGAGCTGCGCAAGCGCAGTTGTTAACGATGTCGGAGCCGTCATCGGGGATCACCGCCTTCATGGCTTCGATCGCGCACTCGATCATCTCGTCCTCGGGTTCCTTGGTAGTGATACGCTGAGCCCAGAGACCGGGAGTTGCGAGGATACGGGTCAGCTTGTTGTCGTGTCTGCCGCAGAGCTTGATGAACTCATATCCGAGCCCCACCATGATCGGCAGGAGCAGCAGACGGAAAACGGGGTTGAGCAGCTTGACGCCGAAGGGAGCGACGGGAATGAACAGTCCGACGAAGATGCTGACTAAGAGCGTGACCACGAGGAACGAGGTGCCGCAGCGGGGATGGAAGCGGGTCTGCTTACGTACGTTCTCTACGGTCAGTTCCTCGTCGTTTTCATAACAAAAGATGGTTTTATGTTCCGCGCCGTGATATTTGAACACGCGCTTCATATCCGCCATCTGGGACACCAGTAGCATATAGCCGATGAACAGTGCAATCTTCAAAACGCCGCAGAAGGCGGATTTCACGAACTGACCCGCCACGGTATAGGTGACCGCCTGTGTCGCGGGGTCGACGACCTTGAAGGCGCCGCCCAGCGTCCAGTCAAAGAGCGCCGCCGGCAGGAACACAAACAGTCCCAGCGCCAGCGCCACGCCTAAGACGGAGGCGATGACCATGACGACGTTCATTAGCTTGTCGCCAAAGGTTTTTTCGAGCCACTTTTCAAATTTGGAGGGTTCCTCCTCCTCGACAGTACCCGCCTCGAGCGCCTTGTCCGCGGCGAGCCCCAGCGCCTTGTAGCTCAGGCGCATGCTGTCGATCATACCCGCGATACCGCGGATCAGCGGCAGCTTCCAGAACTTCGCCTTGAACAGCGGCTTGACCTCGATGTCCTCGGTGTAGATAGTATCCTTATCGATCCTGCACGCTACGGTGGTGCGCTTGGGACCGCGCATCATGATGCCCTCGATCAGCGCGGAACCGCCGATGGAGGTGATGCGTTTCTGTTGTTTTCTGTCTTGTTCTTTCATGTGTACCTTCTTATCGTTGATGTTTTACGCTGTAGGCAGAGTGATGCCTCCCAGCGGCTGGGTGTCGTCGTCCAGCGCTGCCGCCTCGTTATAGATCGGGATGGTGATGGTGACGGTGGTGCCGACCTCGGGCGAGCTTTCGAGCTCAAGCGAGCCCTTATGCATTTTGATAATCTCGTCGGCTACAGCCAGTCCGATGCCGGAGCCGTTGATTTTCTGATTCGCTTTATAGAATTTTTCCTTGACCTTAGGCAGGTCCTCCGCCGCGATGCCGCAGCCGTTGTCGGCGACGACGACCTTGACGGTGTGCTCCTTAAAGTCCTGGTATACCTGCACGCCGATCATACCGCCCTCGGGGGTGTATTTCAGCGCGTTGTCGATTACGTTGAGGAATACCTGCTTGAGTCGGTTGCGATCTCCGTAGATAATCGGCATCTCCTCGGGATCGTCATACAGCAGGTGCTTGCCCTCCGATAGGGCGCGTTCCTTGAGCATATAGACCGCCTCGTCGATCTCGGCGAGGATATCCATACGCGCCATCTGCATGGTCAGCCTGCCGCTCTGGAGCTTCGAGAAGTCGAGCAGCTCCTCGACCAGCGAGGTCAGGCGCGAGCTCTCCTTGACGATGACGCTCATGCCCTTTTCGAGCGTGATGCGGTCGGGCACGCCGTACTGCATGGTCTCCGCCCAGCCCTTGATGGCAGTCAGCGGGGTACGCAGCTCGTGCGATACGCGCGAGATAAAGTCGTTCTTGAGCTTTTCGTTCGCGTCCAGCTCCTTGGCCATATCGTTGATGCTGTCACACAGATCGCCGATCTCGTCGTCGTACATCTTGTCGATCTTGGCGGTGAAGTCGCCCTGCGCGATACGGCGGGCGGTGTCGCTCATCTCATTCACGGGCTTTACGATGGAACGGATGAAGTAGTTGCCCGATATCGCGACTACCGCGATAATGATCATGCCGACCGCGACGGCGATCAGGGTATAGACGAGCACCTTGGTGTCGGCATTACGCAGAGAGGAGATGTAGCGTACCGCGCCCAGCTCCGCACCCTGAGCGTTGCGGATCACGCGGCTGACCGCCATGATCTTCTCACCCGACGGACTGCGCCCGATGTAGCGCGCCTTGCCGTCGCTGTTCTTGAGCGCGTTCTCATAGTCCGGCACATTCTCCTCGTCGGTGCCGAAGCCGTTGGAGGTCGTTACGACCTTTCCGTCGGCATTGATGACTTCGATCTCCATCTCGTCCTTATAATCGAAGTCGGCGGCGTAAGCCGACGCCGTCGATTGGAAGAGATCGGTGTTCTCGGCGGTAAAGTCCGGGAAAACGGACGCGAGTTCCTTGCTGCGAGTCGTCAGCGCCGCTTCCACCGTATTGTAGCATAAGGAGTGTACGGAGACGGATAAGGTTATGACCAGCAGGATAATAATGGCTAATACGACGCCGAAGGTATTGATCAGCCAACGCCGGTTGATACCCTTAAACAATATGTTCACTCCCTCTCGTTTTGGTTAATGGTGAATAGTGAATAGTGAATGGTGAAGGGAGGGCTTTTCCTCAGCCGGAGACGGCATCCCTCTCCCCGGGAAAGGGAATGACCGACATGATGCTTTCTTCTGTATTTCAGTACTCATTATTCATTGATCTGTCTTTGACAGATCAGACGGTGTCCCACTTGTAGCCCAGACCCCATACGGTTACGATGTACTTGGGGTTAGACGGCTCGTCCTCGACCTTCATGCGCAGACGGCGGATATTGACGTCGACGATCTTTTCCTCGCCGACATACGCCTCGCCCCAAACGTGGTTGAGGATATCGGTACGGTCGAGCGCAACGCCGGGATTGGAGAAGAAGTACTCCATGATCTGAAACTCGACCTGCGTCAGCTCGATCATCTTGCCGTTCTTCATCAGCGCGCGGTTTCTGAGGTTGAGGGTGAAGATACCGCTCTGCAGCTCTTCCTTGAAGTTGTTCTCGCTCTTCTGCTCCGAGAGGGAGACGCGGCGGTACAGCGAGTCGACGCGCGCTGTCAGCTCCGAGGGGGAGAAGGGCTTGGTGATATAGTCGTCGGCGCCCAGCATGAGGCCGGTGACCTTGTCCATCTCCTGAGTACGTGCGGAGAGCATGATGATGCCGATGCCGGAGTTACGGTTTCTGAGCTCCTTACAGACCTGCAGACCGTCGATGCCGGGCATCATGATGTCGAGGATCGCGACGTCGAAGTCGCCGTTCTGCTCCTCGTACTTCTGCAGAGCCATCTCGCCGCAGTCAGCCTCGACGACCTCGTAGCCGGCTCTTCTGAGATTGATCACAACAAAGTCGCGGATAGCGGCTTCATCTTCGCATACCAATATTTTTTTCATAAGAATAACCTCCGTTCAGGATTATCTGTATTTTAATTATTTTCAATCAGCGTAAAGCTGTTTTTGATCTCTTTATCGGACAGGGGGCATTTGTCGCCCCTGATGCAGGTGTAGACGGCTGAGCCGCTCTCGCGAATGACCTCCTCGGGGTCGGCGGCGCTGTCGAAGTCGCTCGTATCATAACGCTTGACCGTCAGGAGGACTTCGCCGAGCTGAGGCTCGGTGTCCTTGTAGGTCAGTGCATGCAGGGTGAAGGTGTTCTCGCCGTCGTAGCGGGCGGTGACGGTGGTCGAGAGCTCCGCGTCGAGTTTGAGCATAAAGCCCAACGGCTCGCACAGGAAGGTGGTGAGCTTCGAGAGCGGGATCAGGCTCGAGGGATCATAGCAGCACCACTGCGCCAGCGCGCATACGTGCGAGATATCTTCCTTCCCGCTGTGTGCCGTCAATGAACAGAGCGGGAATTCGATCACGCCGTCGTCGTCGATATCTCTCGACAGCAGCGGGACGGTGCGCCCGTAGCTCGCGTAATTCGCGGATACGAACAGCGGATTGGTCAGTGTGTTTTCCACCTGATCGAACATGATCAGCTGGGTATTGTACTTGCCGTCCTCGGTCTTACCGTCAGCGATCGCGCCCTTCTGACCCGAGCCGATATCGGCAAACTGCAGTAAGGGGTAGGCGGTTATGTCGGGATCGATCTCGCAGGACGAGCGTACGGTAAAGACGCTGCCGTCGTAGCTCAAGAGCTTCGCCGTAGCGGTCGCCTCGGGACTGACGGGTGTGAGGATCAGTACGTCCTCGCCGCTGTCGCCGTCAAAATCGCCGGTGATGTAATCAGTGAAGCCCTGCGCGACAGCGATCTGCTTGAGCTCCGGGGTCGTGAGGTACATGCTCAGCGAGGCGGCGGGTGATCCTGCGTCACAGCTGATGAGGATCTCGTCGGTGCCGTCTCTGTCGATATCGGCGAAGCGCATGCTGCCGATATTCGCCGACTGCAGGTCGGCGATGCCGATACTCTTGTAGCTGCCGCCCTTTTTCTCTGCGGTGAGGATCCTCGCGCCGCCGCTGACGGTATACAGGGCGATCGCCTCGTCGGTGCCGTCGCGGTCGAGGTCGCGCATGATGACGCCGCTCTTGTGATCTCCCGCGTCGGGGCAGATGAGCTCGTAGCTCTTGCCTGCGTCTTCCTCAATCATCTGCTGGATCTCGGCGCGTTCACCTGCGGCACGGGGCGGAGAGAGGATGTCGCGTCCGTTGAGGCTCAGAGAGGTACAGCCTGACAGCAGCGCTGCCACTGCCGTGACAGCCGCGATCATGCGGTAACGTTTCATTCTCCTGCCTCCTTGGTGTAGTTGTTGCAGGGGCTCGTAAAGAGCCGCTGCAAGCCTGACCGAATGTACTTATACAGTTGCTTCCAGATATTTGATGGGGATGCCCTCGTCGGTGAACATCTGCTCGTGCTCGGTGACGATGTTATCCCTGACGTTGCTGTTGTGCAGGTCGCGGGTGATGAAGCGGATATGATACTTCGCTTCTTCAAAGTATCCGATGCTGTCCTCAAAGAGCATGTCGTCGTCGGTCTTGAAGTAGATCACCGCGTCCTTCGTCAGAAAGTCGCGGTACATGCAGAGCTTTTTCGGATAGGTCAGCCTGCGTTTTTGGTGTTTCAGGCGAGGCCACGGATTGCAGAAGTTGATGTACATCACTGCGATCCCGTCCCCGGGGGCGATGATCCTGTCGAGCTGCTCGACGTTGAAGCGTACCAACGCGATGTTGTCCGGCGTTCTGCCTTCTTCCGAAAAGATGCGCTCGATGTTGCGCCTGCCGACGCCCAGCATATCGTTCTTGATATCTACTGCGATGAAGTTCTTGCCGGGATCGCGCTTCGCCTTCTCGGCGATAAAGGTGCATTTACCGCAGCCGATCTCCAGCTCGATGGGATTGTCGTTGCCGAAGAACTCCCGCCAGCGTCCGCGATAGCTCTCGGGCTCCTTGATGTAGTAGCGGCAGGCGTTCAGCTCGGGCTCCGCCCATTTCTTCTTTCTGATTCTCATATACCTTGGTTTTCCTGTCTTGTTTTATCAGGGATAACCCTAATAACCCATGATATAGTTATATACACTACAACATTATAACAAACTGTAGTGTTATTTGCAATCGTTTTTTACATATATATAGCAAAAATTTGACGAAAACGGCGTAAAATTTACAATTTGTTAAAATGGTAAATCAAAAATGACGATTTAAAAACAAATAAGCCGCCGCGAATTTCACGCGACAGCTTATGCTAATTCGGTTATCGGTTGTCGATCTTTTCGGGGTAGAGGTCGTGCTGAGCGAGTCTGTCCCACGCGAGTTTCTCGAACTTGGTGCCGGGCTTGCCGTAGTTGCAGTAGGGGTCGATGGAGATCCCGCCGCGGGGGGTGAACTTGCCCCATACCTCGATGTAGCGCGGATCCATCAGCTTGACAAGGTCCTTCATGATGATGTTCATGCAGTCCTCGTGGAAGTCGCCGTGGTTGCGGAAGCTGAATAAATACAGCTTGAGTGATTTGCTCTCGACCATGATCTTGTCGGGGATGTAGGAGATATAGACGGTTGCAAAGTCCGGTTGACCCGTGATGGGACACAGGCTCGTGAACTCCGGACAGTTGAACTTGACGAAGTAGTCGTTGTCGGGATGCTTGTTGGGGAAGGTCTCCAGCACATCGGGATTGTAGTCGCTCTTATATTCTGTATGATTTTTTCCGAGCAGGGTGATGGTACCGCGCTCATTCTCGGTTCTGCCGGTCATGTTATCCTCCGTTTCGTCTGCATAAAATATCTTTAAGCTTTAAGCTGACAAAGGGTCTTTTACGCCGTTCGCCTCGAACGCTGCCTCTCTGTCGCGGCAGGTGCCGCATACGCCGCAGGGCTTCTCGCCGCCCTCGTAACAGCTCCAGGTCAGCTCGTAGGGGACGCCTAAACGCAGCCCCTCGGCGACGACCTGCGCCTTGCTCATGCCGATAAAGGGCGCTTTGACGCTCAGCTGATTACCGCTGCCGAGATAGATCGCGCGGTTGATGCTCTCGTTGAACTGTGCGGAGCAGTCGGGGTAGGCGCTGCCCGCCGCGTCGTCGCTGTGAGCGCCGTAGTAGATCTCGCTGCAGCCGTGTGACAGCGCTACGCTCGCTGCCGTCGAGAGGAACAGACCGTTCCTGAACGGTACATAGGTGGAGACGGGCGAGCCGTCCGTCTGCGCGAGCTGATCGGCGTAGCTCTCCTTGGGTATCTCGACGTCGGAGCCTTGCAGCAGGGAGCAGTCCGAGCCTTCAAAGATCGTAGAGAGGTCGAGCGTCATCAGCCTGACACCGTAGTGCTTCGCAAGCTTCTGTGCCGCCTCGATCTCCTTTGTATGCTTTTGTCCGTAGCTGACCGAGAGTGCCAACACCTCGTCTGCGCCGTATTTCTCTATCGCAAGGGCGAGACAGGTGGTGCTGTCCACGCCGCCGCTGAATAATACCAATGCTTTCATACTTTTCTCCTCGAAATTATTATACTTCTACCAGTTTTTTCAGCTCGTGATCGGTTCTGAACGCGCCCATATAGGTGGTGGTGACGGTTTTTGCGGAAGGGTTGCGGATGCCGCGCGCCGTCATACAGCTGTGACAGCCGCTGATGACTACGCCTACATCGGGTGTATCCGCCGCCTCGGCGATGATCTCGGCGATATCCTTGCCGAGCCGTTCCTGTAGCTGAAGGCGCTTCGCCGACATGTCGCAGATACGCGCGATCTTGCTCAGTCCCAGTACCTTGCCGCGGGGGATGTACGCGACGTTGACCGTCATATCGTACATCAGCGCGAGGTGGTGCTCACAGTAGCTGAACACCGTGATATCACGCATCACGACGGCGCTGTCGATGTCACTGCCCGCCTCGTTCGTGAAGGTCTTGCCGAACATCTCGGCGATCTCGTGATTGGTATAGGCGGTGCCGGCGAGCGTTTCTTCCAGCATCCTCGCGACCCGTGCCGGCGTCTCGACCAGCCCTTCGCGCTCGGGATCCTCGCCGATCGCCTTGAGTATCTCATATACGTGGTATTCGATTGCTTTTGTATCCATTTATACCCCTCTTTCGTTCGGATCCCATATAAACTTGTGCAGCTGTAATTGCAGCCGAACATTTGTCATGTTATATCGTTGCATGTATTCAACCATCGCCGCGGGCTCGATCTGACCGAACACGGGGCTGAGAAAGATGTGACAGGGTGAATCGTTCAGGTAAGCGCCGATGATTTCTCGCGCACGTTCCAGATCGCCGGTACTCCCGACGACGAATTTCACGGAGTCGTGCTTGTTCAGCAGGGCGAGGTTCCCGACCCGCATATAATCCTCCATCCCGCTCGACGGCAGTTTGTAGTCCGTGGTAAAGACTGGTCGACGGGGGAGGGCTGCGAGGCGCTCGAGCGATATACTGCCGTTGGTTTCGATCTCGACACGGTTGCCCTGTTTGATCAGCAGCTCGATCAGTTCGGCGATATCCGCTTGCAGCAGCGGTTCGCCGCCTGTGAGCGTGACGTTGATCACGCCGCTCTCCTTGACCCATGCCGCGAGCTCGTCAGGAGCCTGATCGGTATACGGCGTGTCGGCAGTGTTCGCCCATGAGGTATCGCAGTAGGAACAGCACAGGTTACAGCCCTTGAAGCGGATGAACGCCGAGAGCTCGCCCGCGTGAGCGCCCTCGCCGTTGATGCTGATGAATTTCTCGACTGTCTTCATGCTCATGCCTCATAGCTCGCGCAGTTGTCCGGCGTTTCGTAGACGGTAACGCGGGTGACCGGCAGCTTTCTGTCAGTCAGCAGATCGTAAAAGTATCGCGCGAAGTTCTCTGCCGTCGGACGGAACCCGACTTCGATAATGCGGAAGCCCTCTTCCGAGAGCGCCTGAGTCGTTTTCGGCTTCAGCGAGTCTTTCTCGACGATCAGCGCGTGATCAAAGCTGTCCGCCAGCGCCCGCACTTCCTTTTTCAGATCGCCGAAGTCGATCACCATCCCGCGTTTCTCGCCGTTGTCGATCAGCGTATCGCTGCCCGCGCGGACCTCGATCGTCCAGCGGTGACCGTGGATATTGGCACATTTGCCGTTGTAGCCCTTGAGAAAGTGCGCGCTGTCAAAGGCGGCTGAGGTTTTCAGTGTATACATAATGCTTCTCCGTAATAAATCGGTTGAGATTGATAAAAAGAAAAGCGCCTGCCATCGCAGACGCATCCGAGTCGGTATAAGGGCATAGTAAGCCCCTTTGGATGCCCTGGTTTTGTTTAACGACAGGATGGCGCAAACGAACTGTCGGTTTGTGTTTATCCTTATGGATTATAGAGGCTTTATGCGCTTTTGTCAAGTATTATATAA
>CAMVDB010000043.1 GCA_947166135.1 uncultured Clostridia bacterium
ACATAAAAAGCCCCCCGAAAGTTAGTTTTGGGTCTAACTTTCGGGGGGCGGGACACAAGCGTAAACAGCTCCTTTTGTGATTCGGTAAATAATCTTATGCCTGCTTCTGCAGCTGAACGGTACCAATGATGTAGAGAACCGGGATGACCAGACCGCAGATGATGGAGATGATCGAAGTGCTGCTGGAGGTAGCGAACAGGATGTTGCCGCCGAGAGATAATGCAGCACAGATGATACCCCAGATCATCAGGGACTTGCCCTGAGCGGGATTGTTCCAGTTCTTGTTGCCCTTGACGCCTGCGATGATCTCGATGACCGAAGAGATGACCATGATCACGACAGCGACCCAAACCAGTGCAGAGATCGTACCGGTAACAACGCCGGCATCCTGAGCAGCGGCCTGTACCTCAGCCGAACCCAGAGCAGCGGTGGTAGCGCCTGCGAGAACGACCATCAGAACACTGCCGATCGCGCTGAGAATACCGCCGATGATCATCAGGATACTGATTACCTTTAAGAGCTTAGAGCCTTTTTCTTCCATTTTTCTTTCCTCCTGAAAAATAATGATATATTATTCCGCTTTTTCAAGCGTTATAACCTTATTTCTTCTTGCCGAGCTTGCCGACGCTGTAGATCGCGAGAGCGATCGAGAAGACGATCCCGGCGACCGCGATCAGCGGCATCCCGGTTTCTGTTTTCGGCTGGATATCGACTCTCGCGAGAATACACGAGCCGACGAACAGCACGCAGGCGATCACCGCGAGCACGACGTATTTGATGTACGCGCCGATCATATCGAGCGGTTCCTCGTAACCGGTGAGCTCCATGTTGATCTTCATCTTGCCTTTGGCAAGTCCGCTGAGGGAATCCGCGAGCAGTCCAGGGATCTTGGTCGCTTTCTTACCGGCGCCGAGCAGGTCTTTACCCGCGTCAAGGAGCGTCTGCTTGATATCGAAGTTCTTCTTCATGCGGTCGATCATCTTATCCGACAGAAGCTTGAACAGGTCGAGCTCGGGACAGAGCTGTTCAAATACGCCCTCCATCGCGAGAATCGACCGTGCGAGCATCGTGTACTGACCCGGTACCTTGATATGATGCTTACTCGCGAGATCGAGGACCTCGGTCAGCAGTTCCGACATCTCGAGTCCGCCTGCGGAGCCCGAGAAGCGGTCGATCAGTATCTGAGCATCCTCCGTCAGCTTGTCGCGGTTGGTCTGTGACGAAAAAGCGCCCATATTGGAGATGCCGTTGACGAGCGACTCCGTATCGCCGCTTACCAGAGAGAGCACCAGCGACTGGATGGTGTTCAGCTCCTTGTCGTTGATACGTCCTACCATACCGAAGTCGATCCAGTAGGGCTTCCCGGCGGAGACCATGATGTTGCCCTGATGGGGATCGGCGTGGAAGTAACCGACGTCGACCACCTGATGGACGTAGTTCTCCGCGATCGCCTGACCGATCTTCAGCGGGTCATGACCTTCTTCGATCAGTCGGTCTTTATGTGATACGGTGTAACCGTCAACGAAGGTCATGGTGAAGATGCGCTCGGTCGTCAGATCGTCGATGACGGTCGGGCAGATAATCTTTTCCTCGTCCTCGATACAATTCTCTTTGAAGAACTTGGTGTTGTTCGCTTCGATACGGAAGTCGAGCTCTTCTTCGGTCACCTTCTCGAGTTCTTCGATGACGGAGACCAGATCGATCGACATCGCGTCCTCATCGTCGACAACAACGTTGACCAGACCCGCGAGCTTCTTGAGCAGGACATAGTCCTTGCGCATCATATCCGCGATCAGCGGACGCTGCACCTTGGTAACGACCTTGGTGCCGTCCTTGAGTACGCCGTAGTGAGCCTGTCCGATCGAGGCGGAGCCCAGCGGCTTGTCGCGGAACTCGCTGTAGATCTCATCGATCTTCTTGCCGGTCTCTTCCTCGATGACTGCGCGGGCGATCTCGGCATCGAGGGGCTTGACGTTCTGTCTGAGCTTTTCGAGCTCTTTGCAGTAGTTCTCGGGGAGCAGGTCGACACGGCTGGACATGATCTGACCGATCTTGACATAGGTCGGGCCGAGATCCTCGAGGGTGGTGCGCATCTCCTCGGGTGTGAAGCCGTTCGCATAGTAGTTGTGAGCGGCAAAGATGCCCAGCATCTCCGCGCCGCGGGTCTTTTCCTGCTTGCGGGCGTCCGCGAGGTCTTTCTCGAGCAGTCCTTTGAGACGTTCGCTCATTCCCTCACGATCACCATTCGTTTCGGTCTTGGTATTTTCTTTCTCCTCGCGGAGCTTTTCTTTATCTACCTTTTCCTTCTTATTCATTGCCACGGTCGGATCCTCCCTTCGCGTTTCTCAGCGGCCATGTCCAGTACAGACGGATCGCGCTGACGACCGCTGCAAAAAAGACCGCGCATCCGATCGCCTTCATCAGCGCAACGGGAGTATCCCACCAGAAATTAGCGAACAGGATCACGCCTGCCGCGAACAGAAGGAACGACAGGATCGTCAGTATCCACCAGCCTTTACGACGGGAACGGCGCGCATAGTTGAACGAGTGGTTCATGGTACGTATGCTGTCGAGGATCAGCAAAAAGCCGAACAGCCACGCAAGAACGCGCATGACGTCGCTGTGGAACACCAGCACGTAAAAGCCGACGAGACCGAGTACCAGAGCACTGGAAAGTTTCAGATATGCCATCAGGGATTTCTTACCGGAAAAGAAATTCAGCATCATCACGAGAAAGGTCACGACCAGCGTGTATCCAAACAGGAGTATCAATGACGGGATATATCTTTCGGGACAGATCATGATGATCACGCCGAGCGCGACCAGCAGGATCGACGACATGATCGTATTTCGTTTCAGCTTATCCAATGATTCAAAAAGCATAAGACTCTCCTCTTTCTGAAGTTTAAGAATCAAAGTCTAAATGTATTTTAGCACAAGAATCAGAATTTGTCAGCATATTTCAGCGTTTTTTTTGAATCATTCTTTTGAATTTTATGTAAATATGCTAAAAGCGATCCGATTCTTTGGCTTATGCCGGAGATATTTGGAAAGACAGCGACTGTATGGAGCAGTCGGTATCTGTTTGCGGTAGGCTCTATGTTGTTATCTCGGCAGCAATAATGCTTTCGCCGATTTTGTAGGGGCAGTCGATAGCGACGAGCCATCTTTGGGTGAAGGTGACGTCGGCGATCGTTATATCATTATCACCGTCAACGTCGGCAGCGGCTTCGACGATCTCTGTCTCGATCTCCGCGAGATATCGGAGCATCACCGTAACGTCGGGGACGGTCACCTCGCCGTCGCCGTTCGCGTCGCCCAACAGGAGCACGGGCTCGGGCGCCGTTACCGTCACGGTGTATGCGGCGCCGGAGGGGATTGCGGCTTCGGCAGGGGAGGGGAGAGTGATCGTCACGACAGCCTTTTCGGGAACATCATAGCTTTGCTTGAGTGCGTTGGTCGTCTGTGCTTTGGCGCATTGATATTCGTCGATCGTAACGTCAAGCATATATTTCGCGTCGGTGTTGAGCTCGATCCGATAGTCGCCGTCCATGGGGATACGCAGGAATCCGCCGTTGTCTGCGGAGGTATAGCCGAGCCACGGGTCGGCGCTGTTGATGAGGATACCGTCGCTGATCTCGGCGACTTTCTCGCCGTTCGGGTCGATGACCGCGCCGTTTATCGGAGCGTTATCCGAGGCGGAGAGTCGGACTCTGCGGTAGCCTGCGGTCTGAGCGTCGGTCGGGGCGGCATAATCGTCATAATTGCTATCGCCGGCTCGGAGCCATGATATCAGCAGTTCGTTCTTGTGGTTGCCGAGCAGCAGCTCCGCATTCTCGAGCAGGGTCACGGCTTGCTTGATCTGTTCGTTGGAGAAGTCGTAGGGATCAGTTTTATCGCTTTGCCAGATATTGCCGAACAGGATATGAGAGATAAAGCGCGACAGTACCTTCAGATCGTTTGAAGCGGTCAGGGACGAAATCTCTGAGCTTGTCGCGCCGCTTGCCTGCATCGCGGCGGTCAGCACGTTCTTCAGGTATTTCGCCGCATCGCTGAGGATGGTGTCGGGGGAGGATCGCATATAGCGAACCATACGCAGCATCAGCTCATACAGCTCCGCCTCATTGAATTCGGAGGATGAATCGGACAGGGCGGCTACAGCCGCGAGCTCCTTCGCTTGATCCTGCACCGATGTGGAGGCTGTGCCCGTAGATTTCAGCCGCATGAAGTAGGAGTACATCGAGAAGATACAGTTGATGGTATCCTTATTGTTCGCGAGAGAATCGTTGAAGGCTTCGGATTCCCCGGGAGTCATCGAGCCGTAGTATGTCAGCAGATTGGATAAGGGCTTCTCCGCGCCGGATGAGAATCCCGAGCGGCCGCCGTTGAACTGTGCTGTATAGGCGCTCAGCCCGCTGATGTATTCGCTGACGTCAGAGGGAATATAGGAGCTTGCGTCGGTGACGATAGAGAAGGTACCGGTGACCTTCTTCGTTTTGAACAGAGCGGGATCGGTCTTATTGATATAATCAGCGTATAGAGCGGGATTACAGATCGAGAGGAGCTGCTTCATCCTCGCTTTCTTCGCTTTTGAATTGATGACGTTGACCGCGCCGTAACGACCCAGCCCCATCTCGTACGCAGGCAGAACGGAGAAGAGATCGGTATCGATGATGTGGTTGTAGATCGCGCTGTATTTCTCGCTGTCGGGTTCCTGCTTGACGTCCGCCGTGTTCGGTGTGCCGAAGGTGTAGGCGTACAGGTTCCCGGGAGTGAGCGTTACCGCTGAGCCGAGATTTTTCTTCGGATCGGCGATCAGCTTCTTCGCGACGAGATCGGCGACTGCCGCGCCGCGGTCGTAGCCGGCTGTCCAGACCTTGATATTGCCCTCCAGCCCCTTATCGGTGATGTAAGTCCGGGCGAAGCTGAGCACCTTTTCGGACGCCGCCGAGAAGCCCGACGCGTCGCCCGAGGTCCCGAGCAGGTAGTTGCTGCCGAACTCCGATTCGTAGCTAAAGCTGCGCGGCATGATCGCCAGCATCATATAGCTCTTACCGTTTTCAACGATCTGTTTATGCGCGCACGCGACGCCGATGCTGTTCATTGTCGGCTTCTTGCGATAATCGTCGTTGACGGCGATATCCGAGAAGCCGATGTCCTCGAGTATTGCGGTGAGATTGCGGCTCTTCTTGGTATATCCTGTAGTTGTGTTCGCCTCGCGGGCACTGCTGATGGAGGCTTCGGCAACCGCCATGCTCACAGAAGCGAGATGAATGTTGTATTCGGTCGAAGGCGTGCGGAACCAGTCGTCGGAATAGATATAGCAGTCGATCATATCGCCGCCCGACGACCCCGAGCTGTAATAGAACGCGCCTTTATATATGCCCGCGTTCTCAGTCGGCGTGCTCTCATCGGCAGATTCGGCGAAAGCCGTGGCGGAGCCTGAGCCGGCGACAAGCGCAAGCGCAAGAACCAGCGCCGTGATCTTTGCAAATATTTTCATGAAGCATCTGTCCTTTCGGATCGTGAAGTTATCTAATACTGCTTTCTAATATAAACTATAGCACGAATCGTTCGATTCATCAAGCGTCGAATGAATAATCGGATCGTTTTTTCAAAAGCTATTGACAAAAGAGAAATGATCGCGTATAATGCTAGTTAGCAGAGGCTAACCAAAGTGGTTAGTTTTCTTTATTCGCTGATGGTTAGCGATTGCTAACCATCTGATATAAGGAAGTGCATCATGTCAGAAGAAGCATTGATCAAGTACTGTTCGCCCACCTTAGCGGGGATCAAGACCGGCAGCCTTTTCAGCTGTTCCTATCGTACGGAAACGGAGCTCTCGTCCTTCCTGAGATATTGGAACATCGCCCTGAGAGATAAGGGCGTTCGTATCATTCCGCTCAGAGTACGGGAGGGGAAAGCCCTGATCTACGTCTATCGTCCTACCCAGCTGAAGAGTAGCCTGCAGGATGATGAAGCACGTGACCTGCTGGAGGCGCGCGGCTACTGCGCGCAAAGCTGCGCCGGCTGTCTGTCCCATCTGATCAGCCGACTGACGTACAGCGAGGATTTCCCGCATGAGATCGGGCTGTTCCTCGGGTATCCCTGCGAGGACGTAAGGGGCTTTATCGATAACAAGGCGGCGTGCGCCAAGTGCGTCGGCTGCTGGAAGGTCTACGGCGACGAGCAGAAGGCACAGAAGCAGTTCGATCGCTTCAAAAAATGCACCCGTATCTATCATCAACAATGGGCTGACGGCAAGCCGCTGATTGAGCTGACCGTCGCTCGTTGAGTATAATACCACCTGAAAGGAAGATGTATATGAAAACAGCAATTGTATATTGGAGCGGCACCGGAAACACCGAGGCGATGGCGAATGCCGTCCTGAACGGTGCAAGCGTCGCGGGCGCAGAAGTAGAGTTGTTTACATCCGACGCCTTTAACGAATCGATGGTCGATATGTACGACGCGATTGCCTTCGGCTGTCCCTCTATGGGCGCCGAGCAGTTGGAGGAGGACGAGTTCGAGCCCATGTTTGAGGCTTGCGCACCGAAGCTCAGCGGTAAGCATATCGCGCTGTTCGGCTCCTACGGCTGGGGCGACGGCGAATGGATGCGCAACTGGAGGGAGCAGTGCATCGAGCTCGGCGCTGTTCTGACCGAGGAGCCCGTGATCTGTAACGAAACGCCCGATGACGACGCGATCGCCGCGTGTGAAGCGCTCGGTAAGGCGCTGACGGAATAAGCCGATAAAGAACTACAGCGATTTCATTTTTAGTGTTTTCTTTCTGAGAAGCGCGGTTATCACACCGATAACCGCGCTTTTCTGCCGCCTGCGGGGGTTTAGATAGATGTACCGGCCTTTGTCTTAACGGCAACTGTATATAACTGTTGCATGATCGGTTGAATCAACGCAAAGACAAGTCAAAACCATGAGCGAATGGACAATCAACGATGTCTATAAGCTCATCGGGAATCTGGATTTTGATGCTGAGTAGATGTTCACGGATCTTTCTGTCGGCGCTTCAACCGTTCGCCGTTCAGTCGTCTGCGGGATTCTGTCCGTTCACTATGTCGGTTTATTCAAAGGAGTTTCACGATTTTTGATATGCGGCTTTCTGTCCGGAAGGCGATTATTTGAAATTTTTCTGAATTTTTGAGTGACTTTTTGTGCAGGTGAAGATCGCTCATACTACTGCTATTTGCCCTTACGGAGCCGCCGTTGATGGTGATGTTTGTATCCAAGCCGCCGATCGTCGCGGCGCCCGCGTTTCCTGTTACCCTGACCATTCCGCTGTTGATAATGACAGAGCTGCCCTGCTCGGAAAGCGATGTGCCGATCGCGGAGACTGAATAGTTTCTGAAGACTACGAGCGAGCCTCTTGTCATGGCGTCCGTAGACTGCGCCCGGATAGTCAGCGAGGAGCCCTGCGGCACCTTGATTCCATCGAATAGCTTTAGAGTCACTCCGTCGCAGAGGATGAGGTTGACATCTCCGTCTATTACTAATCCGGTTCGATCTCCGCCGAAATCCTTTTGAGCGGCATACCAGCCGCCGGAAACGCCGCATTATCTGCGCAAATGTAAAAAGGCTATAGAAAAAGTGTCATCCTGTACGAAATGAAGGGTCTGCGAACCGCATAAACCCTAAGATTCTTCGCTGCGCTCAGATTGACAAATGAACTTTATCGACAAGCTGAGGGCTGACGCACGAAGCGCCAGCCCTCTCAGCTTAGCCTGTCCTGATATGACAGCCTGATATCGATTTGTCCGACAGCTTTTCCTCTTACTGGATATAGAGGGTGTAGTTGTGGAGGCTGCCCCTCTCCAGTGCTCTGCCGTTGTCGCCGTGGAAGGCGTTCTCGTGGAACTTCTCTTCAAGGCTGACAACCGCGCGCTCGCCGCTCTCGGAAGAGTTTACGTAAACGTTGGACTTGTCGTTGAAGAAATTCCTTGTCGTATAGAGGACAGCCTTTTTGCCGCAATTCTTTACAAGATAGAAGTTGCTGTTTTCGTTGTCCTTTACAATAATATCACTGCTGAGATATACGTCCGCCGCCTTGGCAAATCCCGCGTCGCAGTAAACGCCGCCGCCTTTCGCCGCTTTGTTATTCGTGATGGTCATCGCGTCGAAATTGTGATCGGAAGAGCTCAGTGCGCCGAGGTAGATCGCGCCGCCCTTGTTGTTTGCCTCGTTGCCGGTAAGCGTCAGTGCGAAAGCGTCGAGCTTGCTGTGGTCGCCTACATAGATACCGCCGCCGCTGCCGAATGCGGTATTATTGAAGAACTTTGAAAAAGAGATTTTTGCTTTGATATTCTCAGGTACATAAATCGCGCCGCCGTTCTTGTCGGAATGGTTGTCCTTAAAGAGGTTGCCGAGAATCTCGTTGAAAGCGGTCATATACAGTGCGCCGCCGTAACCCTCTGCGCTGTTGCCTTCAAAGTTGCAGTCTTTGATAGCCAAAACGCTCTGTCCGTAGTAGACTGCGCCGCCGTTGCCCGCAGACTTGTTGTACTTGAAGGTGCAGTTTCTGATGGGGGTGCTTGTGTAAACTGCGCCGCCTTCCTTGGAAGCTGTGTTGTTGATGAAGGTATTATTCTCGATATTGGAGCCGTAAACCTCGCCGGGCATATAGATCGCGCCGCCGCACTCTCCTCTGTTGTCTTCAAAGGTGCAGTTGGTGATGATTGCCTTCACTCCCTGCGCTACGTTAACAGCGGAATTGGTTGCGTGTCTGAAGGTAACCTTGTTGAGGTAAGCGGTACCGTTCGCTTTGACTGACGACGCAGCTCCCATGAGGGTGCCGTTGCTCACATGGAGCACGCCGCCGCCGTTTACCGTGAACAGATCACCGTCTGACTGCATGAAAAAGCCGTTGAGGTCAATGTTGATATCACAGCCGTCGGGAATGGTCAGATTCATCTTCTCGTATTGATCGGCGTGCAGCTTGATGGAAGCGTTCTTCGCTTTAATTGCCTGCTCTAACGCCTCGGCGAAGGTGTTGTAGTCCTTTTCTTCGCTGTTGGTCTTGACGGTGGTCATACCCTTGTGGTCGATGGGGTCGGGCTTCGGCTCATTCCTTTTTCTTTCATTTCTGTCGATAATTCTCTGAAAGATTTCCAGCGCTTCCTTGCCGTCCTTTACCTTTTTCAGCTCCTCAAGGTCCTTTACCTTCTGTGCGTCCTTATCAGACTGAACGGTTGTTGCTTGTCCGGCGGTCTCCGCTGCGGAGGCTGAGGCTGTTGCGAATGCCGCGACGGAAATTGCGGTTACGATCGCGAGGATTGCCGCGATGATTCTGGTTTTCTTATTTGTCTTTCTCATGGTGTTCTCTCCTTTTTTATTGTTATTGGTGTTGATGGTTGTGTTTTTCATTTTCTTTACCTCTTTCGTCTTTTTATTTGGGAGGTTTTTGTATCTCCCCTTGACTGTGACTATAGTATAACGGATCGACTATGACAAAACTCTGACAAATTTTGGCGTTTTTTAAAATTTTTCAAAAAAATTTCTCAATTCCGTATTTGCCGCTTGGAATTGAGAAATCGTCTATATAATTCGTATAAAGGGGCGGATTTCGCTTTTTGCGATTATATCCAAATTGGATAGTGACATTTTCGCCGGGATAATGTATAATACAGCTACAAAATAAGAATAGGAGGAATCAGATGAAACATATCTTAAAACACCTCACGGCGGTCATGCTGATCGCCGCGATGATGGCGACAATGTTCACATGCGGCGCCTCAGCCGCGGAACGCCTGCTGGGCGACGTGGACGGCGACGGCGAGGTCACGGTCAACGACGCGACATATATCCAGCGTGTACTGGCGGATATACCGATCCCGTTTGAGCTCGATGAAAAGCTGGCTGACGCGGACGAGGATAACAGCCTGACAATCTACGACGTGACCAATATCCAGAGATGGATCTCCGGGCTTCCGTCGAATCAGAATATCGGACAACCGATAGCAAAAGAAACCTATAACACATATATAGAGGCAGGCAGCCTGCAAACCGTGCTGAAATACAGCGATAAGGGTGACAGCAAGCTCTGCTCGATGGCGAATACGGCAGTAGACGGGGTACTGATGGATATCAATCCCAATGCCGCCTACTACTTCACAACGGCGGATACAACGGTCGTCGGCCTCGCCGCCAACCGCACCATGATCTACGCGGTCAGAGAGGGCAGCACCACGGCTGACGTCTATCAGGAGTTCGATGATGAAACCACCAAGATCGGTACGATCAACGTATCCGTTGTCACGGCAAAGATGTCCGAGGTTGCCGAGGAGGCATTTATGTCCTACACCGGCAGCGAGCTGGTCAGTCAACAATTGAAACCCAACTTCGGCAAAACCGAATATGAAATCGCTTCCACGATCAAAAAGGTCTTGATCAACAACAAAGAGCTCGGCACGAAATTCACCGAGGACGATTTCACCGTAACCTACAAGTCCTCTAACGAGAAGATCGCGGTCGTCAGCGACAGCGGCGTCGTCTCAGGCACGGGTAACGGAGAATGCCAGATCATCTACACCATCCATTTCTCGGATAATTCCGAGTATAACGGCATTGTGCTCACAAAGGTGACCGGCAAGGCGCTCAAAACGGTCGAGGGCTATACAATCGACAATATCCGCGATTATGTCGTCGGTCTCAACACGCCCGTTGAGCTCGCCGACGGCACAAAAACGCCCATGATCAATTTCGATAACGCCGCCACCACACCCGCGCTCACGGCGGTTCGCGACGCGATCAACGAGGAGCTGGAGATGTACGGCTCGATCGGACGCGGCTTCTCTCAAAAGTCCAACCACTCCACCGACGTATACAACAGCGTGCGCGATAAGGTGCTGGACTTCTTCACCGCCGACCCGGATCTTTACACCTGCTTCTATGTCAACTCCACCACCGACGGCTTGAACAAGCTTGCCTCCGCCCTTGTTGAGAGCGAGAACGATATCGTGCTCACGACCCGCATCGAGCACCATGCCAACGACCTGAGCTGGCGCGAGAGATGCAAGGTCATCTACGCCGAGGTCGACGATCAGGGCAGAGTCATTTATGACGACATCGAGAAGCTCCTCCGGGAAAACGACGTCAAAATCGTTTCGATCTCAGCCGCCTCTAATGTAACGGGCTATGTCAACGATGTGCACAGAGTCGCGAAGCTCGCCCACAAATACGGCGCCGAGATCGTCGTAGACGGCGCGCAGATCGTCGCTCACAGAAAGTTTGATATGATGGGCGATCTCAGCGATCCCAACGACGACATCGACTATTTTGCGTTCTCGGCGCACAAGATGTATTCCCCCTACGGCGGCGGCGCGGTCGTGGGACTGACCGAGACGCTCAACCAGCATATGCCTGAGTTCTACGGCGGCGGCACGATCACCGTAGTCGGCGACTACTGGCAGAATTACAAGTCTGCTCCCGCGGCTTACGAGGCGGGCTCTCCCAACTATCCGGGCGTTGTGGGCTTAGGCAAGGCGATTGACGTCCTCTCCACCATCGGTATGGATAAGATCGAGGCGCATGAGAAGGTTCTCAACCGCAAGCTCATCGACGGACTCAAGACGCTTCCCAACGTCATCATCTATGGCGACACCGAGAATATCAGCGACCGTGTAGGCGTTATTACCTTTAATTTCAGCGATATCAACACCTACTTGATCTCTCAGAAGCTCTCCGAGCTGGGCGGCGTGGCGACACGGCGCGGCGCGTTCTGCGCCCATCCGTATGTCTGGCGTTTGATGGGAATCAGCGACGAGAAGGCGAAGTCCTTCGCCAACTGCACCGACGTCAACACCGCGGGTATGGTTCGAGTCAGCTTCGGTATCTACAACAACGAGGCTGAGGTCGACCGGTTCCTCGAACTGATGCCGTCCGTCATGGAGGCGGCGAAGGCTGCGCAAAATCCTCTGATCGTCGTAGAATACTGATCGGTACAGAACAAAACATTTTATAATATAGCAAAGCCGAGGCTGATCGCTCAGTCGCGGCTTTACTATTAAGAGGTTTCATACTATGTATCATTAATACTAAGTATCATTAAAACACTTTATCATTTATTGCGTTGCGTCGTCGCTCGCCGTACACAGTGGCGCTTAGCCAATCGCTGACTAAGGGGCCCCCGAAACTTCCCGAGTGGCGGCTCCTCCTTTCCCCACCGCGCAGGGGCGTGTCGGAGACCCCTATAACACATAACTTCGTTGTCCTCCTTGACAGGCGCCAGCCTGTCTGCGTCGTCCGCCTCGTTCTACGGAATTTTCCGTTAATAAATTTGTTAAAGCGTTTAATGGAAGCTTAGTGTTATCAGAATCAGATAATATTTCGTATTCAACATTTATTCAACCATTATTCCAAATTAGAATAATAAATGTCTTTAGAGACAAAAAGAAAAAGCCCGGTAATCGTGATGATTACCGGACTTTTTTGGCGGTCCGAGTGAAAGTACAAATCCCGGTCCCCATGCGGTCTCGCGGGCTCGGAACGTAAAAAATGCTCAAACTAATGTTCAAACGGTACAGGATAAAGGACTTTGTTTGGTCACCCTGACAGGAGTCATTTATGGTCTCCGATGGCGATTTTTTGCACTGAAAAAATATTTTCAAAGAGCCTTTCCCCTGAAAAGAATACGGTTGTTATTTGCCCCGGTCTATGGTATAATAACCGTGTAAACTCGGTTATTATACCGATTTTATATTGCCCGCCCAGTTTGTCGCTTCGCGACAACGGGCGATGGCTGATTATACCACAACTCCTTCGGAGTTATGGTATAATAACCGTATAAATCCGGTTATTATACAGATTTATATGCCCGCCCAGTTTGTCGCGTTGCGACAACGGGCGATGGCTGATTATACCATATCTCCTTCGGAGTTATGGTATAATACTATAGTAAGGTGGTGAGAGAATGAGCGATCCTGTCAACTTTGATTTTGATGAATATATCCGACAGAGCGAGCCTGAAAAACAGCAGAAAGGCTATATCTGGCAGACGGCGATCGGTCTGCAGGATGTGGACGGCCTAAAGCCATCCGAATACCTGATTGAGACCGCGAAAAAGAACATCGACGGTGACATCACGCTGAAAGAAGCGAACGAGCTGATCCACAGCTACTATGAGAGCAAAACCGCGCGCATTGACGCGGAGAACCGTACCGAAGAAGCAGATAAGGTATCCGCCCGCATTGCTCAGATTCTCTCGGAAGACGCCTTTGTTTTCTCGCCTGAACAGTTCATCGCGATTCATCGCAGACTTTTTGAGGGTATCTACAAATTCGCCGGAAATATCCGCGATTACAACATCTCAAAAAAAGAGTGGGTGCTCAAAGGCAAGTCGGTGGTTTATGCCGGTTCCGACATGATCCGCGATACGCTGAACTATGATTTTGATGCAGAGAGACACTTTGATTACAGCGGTCTCGGAATCGACAAGAGCATCCGCCATATAACGGAGTTTATTTCGAACCTGTGGCAGATCCATCCCTTCGGCGAAGGCAACACCAGATCGACGGCGGTGTTCAGCATCAAATATCTCCGCTCGCTGGGCTTTGAAGTGAACAATACGCTGTTTGCTGAGAACTCATGGTATTTTCGAAACGCCCTTGTTCGTGCGAACTACTCCGATATCCAAAAGGGGATTGTCGAGGATAAAAGCTATCTGGAACACTTCTTCCGGAATCTGCTGCTAGGAGAACATCATGAACTTAAAAATCGGCATTTGCTGATTGACACTGAAATGCAGCCGTCTGAAAAAATCGGCGATAAAGAAAAAATCGGCGATAAAAAATCGGCGATAAACGTACGGAACCGTCAAGCAATTATCGCCTTTATCAAAGACAACGGAACCGTCAAAGCTTCTCAGGTTGCCGCTGCGATCGGGTTACAGCCGTCCAGGACGAGGGATTACCTCAGTGAACTGATACAGGATGGTATCATCATCGCCGAAGGCGCCAACCGGAACAGAGTATATCGGTTAAAGTAAAAAGTTAGATAAATACGAACAGCGGGGACGACTTTTGCCGTCCCCGCTGTTGCTTGTTATATACGGTTCATATTCTGTTTGTGTTTTGATCAGGTTCCCCAGTACTCGTCGCCGTGAACCTCTTTTTCCCAAGAGCGGGTGACGTACCACTCGAAGAACTTGGTGTTCTTGCCGTCGTTCTTGATCTGGCAGGCGTATTCGCCGTTGAATTCGGTCCAATGAAGGTCGATTTGGGTGTTATTGGCTTTCTTGGAGATGTCGATGCAGGGCTTGGCGTCGGTGCCGTAGTAGGAAGCACCGTTGAATTCCACATATTTTGTCTTCAGGGTGGTGTTGTTCGCGTTGTCAGGGATCACGAACTTGCGGTTGTCGCCGCGGAGCTTCGCGCTGTGGAGCTCAAGGCTGGCGCCGTTGTTGATGGTGAACAGATCCAGATCCTTCTTTGCGGAGCAATCGAAGCCGTTGCTTCTGCAGTACATATCGATGTAAACCTTTCTGCCTGCGGGGATCTCAAAGCCGCCCTTGTCGTTCAGACCCTTGACGTTGTTGTCGAACTTGAAGCCCTTCTTTGCGTCGGCGGTCAGATACTGACCTTTTTTGAGGACGACGACGTTGAAGTCCTTGCCGCTGTCGATGCCCTGCGACCAAGCGTCGATGAAGGAGGTGCAGCCCTTCTTGAGGGTCTTGTTGCCGTCTAAGACATACAGGTCG
Source organism: uncultured Clostridia bacterium (assembly GCA_947166135.1). Classification (GTDB taxonomy): domain Bacteria; phylum Bacillota; class Clostridia; order Oscillospirales; family Acutalibacteraceae; genus Ruminococcoides. The sequence goes on from CAMVDB010000043.1 coordinate 14,708, forward strand.
GCGACAACATACTTGCTCGGGATAGAGCCGTTTTCTTTCAGTACGGTCTTGAAGATCTTGTCGATGTCAACCATGCTCTGGTGCAGGTTAGTGGCGGTGTTCTCAAACTTTGCGTAGGGGGATTCGTCCTCGTTGACGGTGATGATGCCGTTGTCGATTTCGTATTCCTTTACGCGGAACTGCATGGCGTTGAGTGCGTTGATGATGGCGTAATCCATCAGGACTTGTTCTTCCATGATACGAATTTCTGCGTTGATGCTGTCAACTGCGCCGTAGTAGTCAGGAGTCTTGGTGTAGCTGTGTTCGCCGAGGTCTGCCGCAACCACTCTGTCCATCAGGTAGTTGGTGAGCTGACGATAGCCGTTTTCATTGTTGTTGGAGGTGCGCTGTCCTTTGAGGAAGCGGAGCATTTCGTCAAAATTCGCCTGCATGGAGCTGACGTTGCACTTGGGGTCTGCGAGGATTTCTTTGTAAGCCTTGTAGGTGGTGTTGTTGATCTTGTCGTTGCCGTCGCAGGTGATGTTCGCCTTGTTCTCGTCGATACGCTTCAAAGCGTGTGCGAAATCTGCCGCTACGGTGTCCGCCTGAACGCGGAAGTCCTTGGTGTCGATGTTGCTGTTGATCGCCTTGAGCTGATTCATCTGGAGGGTGTGGTAGTTGGCTGTCTGGGTGGAGAGCTCCTTGACCTCATCCATGACCTTGTTGATCTCTGCTTTGATCTCTTCTGTGCTCTTGTCGATCTTATCGAGTACGTCCTGATTGGAGGGTCCGTCATCTTCGAGTCCGAGAACCTTGTTCAAAATAGGAGAAAGTCCCATCTTTGAGAGCTCGGGACCGGCTAACTTCATCACTTCGTCCTTCGCGTAGCCGAAGGTAGTGCTGAGGACGGTCTCGGCGATTCCCGGAATCGCAAATGCGGAAGCGGATGTTGTTGTGACTGCTCCGAATACGGAGAAGATGGTGATGATGGAGAGGATGCCTGCGATGATTCTGGTCTTGAAGCCGCGCTTCTTTGTTCTGGTGTTGGTCATTGTAATCACTCCTTTTGTAGAATTTGTATTGGTATTTTTAGTGTTGACTGTGTTGATGGTTGTGATAGCTGTGTTTTTCATTTTGATAATCTCCTTTCGGTGTATTTAGGTTTTAGAAATTTGTTTTGTTTCCTTGACTGTGACTACAGTATATCAGGTTGATCTTTGCAACTTCTTTGCAAATCT
>CAMVDB010000044.1 GCA_947166135.1 uncultured Clostridia bacterium
CCAGCCTCTCGCTCTCGACGCTGGTCATCGGAAAGATCCCCGATAATTTCAGCCGTTTCGGCTTTGTCACCCTGCTGACATGGGGCGGTCTGAGAGGCGGACTGTCGGTGGCGCTCGCCATGAGTACCAAGGATATGCTTCCCGAGAAAACCTACTTTATCATTCTCGGCTGTACCTACGCCGTTGTATTCTTTACCACGGTCGTCCAGGGCCTGACGATGAAGCCTGTCTACAATCGTATCAGCCGTAACCGCGCCGCATAACTGAAGTATATGATACAGGACTTGTCGTACGGCAGGTCCTGTTTTGATATTGACTTCGATCGGCATTTTTGATAGTATTGGAAACAGTAAAGCAGTGTGATACAGACTGCCGTAATGAGGAAGGTGCAAGCAGATGAAAGAATTCTACGAGCCGATGTTATATATGTCAACGCCCGATCATCCCAACACGATGAGCGTGGTCGCGGAATTGAAGGAACCGATCGACGGTGAGATCCTGACCGACGTTGTACGGGATCTGTCTGTACGCTTCCCGTATTTCTATGTGAAGGCTGTCGTACGGGACAACGACGTCTACCCTGAGCCGAATCCACTTCCCATGACGGTACGGAACACATGGGAGCCCATCAACTTCAATTCACCGGAGTCGAATCACCATCTCGCGGCATGGAAATATGAGGGTTCGCGCATGGCGTTTGAGATCTCTCACTCCCTGACCGACGGCGCGGGCGTATTCCCTTATATCAAGAGCGCCTTGTACCTCTACCTGTCCCGTAAGACGGGCGAGTCGCTTGATCCCGCCGGCATCCGCCTTCCCGGAGACGCGATCCCGAAGTCCGAGACGGATAATCCCTTTGCCGATCTGGATATCGACGCGGCGGAAGAACCGCTGTACACGAAAGCGACTGTCGATGATTTTTATCGCGTGAAGGTCGAGGGAGATCCTGCACCGCAGATCCATCATATCAGGCTGGATGAGTCGCAGCTGATCGGCTACTGCAGGGATTTTGACGGCAGCCCGAACGCGATGATAGCGGTGATGCTCACCAGAGCCGCCCGACGCTATGACCCCGATAATGAAAAGACCGTCAGCGTATCCGTCGCGATCGACCACAAGGCGATGTTGGGCGTTCGTGACAACTATCGTATGTTTGCGAATGTCATTGAGGTGGATTTCCCGAGGAGCCTATCCCTCGACGACCTGCTGAAGACCTGCACGATGGCGCGCGGGCAGATGATGCTGCAAGCCCAGCCGGAGAATTCTCTCTGGGCGATGAAGCAGAGGAAGCTGACGTATGCGAAGCTCGGTCAGCTGCCGCTTGACGTCAAGCTCGGCGTGATCGCGAAGTCTGCGGGGAACGTGCGCTGGAGCTTCTCTGTTTCATATACGAACAGCCGATCAATGGGTTCGGTCGATCCGTATATCGATACGCTTTATGTGGTCGCGGAGCCGGGGGTCTTTGATATCGGCTGTGAGATCACCTGTATCAATCATAATTTCTTCCTGACGATCATCCAGTCCTTTTCGGCAGATCGTTTCGTCGAACTCTTCCTCGAGGAGCTCTCCTCAGTGGGGATCGACTGCGAGGTGCTGCGTAAGGAACCGCTGCGCTTGTGCGGAATAGAACCGTTCAAAAGCTGATAAGCTCATGCAGCTCGCCGGAATAGCGGAATCGGCAAGGGCAAAGTAATCAACAGGGGAGAGAAGAGCATGAAAAAAGGAACAAAAAGGCTGCTCATTACATTGATTGTCGTTGTTTTAGTAGCGGTGATCGCTTTTTTAGCCGTGTTTGTGCTGGCAAAAACAAAGACGATCTTTATCAATAAATGGTTTGTAAATGAGAAGAACAGCACGATCGGCGTGGACGTTTCATCCTATCAGGCGGATATCGATATGGAGAAGCTGAAGGAGCAAAACATCGCGTTCATCTATATCAAGGCGACGGAGGGAAGCAGCTCTCAGGATGACAGATTCGCCGAGAATTGGAAGAATGCCGAGGAAGCGAGCCTGCTGTCGGGAGCCTATCATTTCTTCTCTTATGACAGCGAAGGCAAAACGCAGGCGGAGAATTTTATCAAAACCGTCGGGAAAGACATCAAGGGCAGACTGATCCCCGTGGTCGACGTGGAATATTACGGTGATAAAGAGAAGAATCCGCCCGTAAAGGAAGATGTCAGACGAGAGCTGAAGACCTATCTGAGCGTGATCGAAAATGAATACGGCGTGAAGCCGATGATCTATACGAGAGCCGACATCTATCAGTATTATCTCAAGGGAGAATTTGACGAATACAAGAAATGGATCTCCAGCCTGTATACGCCGCTGAGCCTGAACTATAAGGATAATTGGTATATCTGGCAGTATTACAACAGAGGCGTGCTGGAGGGATATTCGGGCGGAGAGAAATATATCGACCTGAATGTACTCAATAAAGACAAAAGTCTGGACGAACTGATCGTCAAGTAAATAAAACAAAAAACAAAACCTGCTGAAACAGTGGCTTTCAGCAGGTTTCGGCTATTGTAACCTCTGACGGAGCATTTCCGTCGGATATGCGATCAATAGAATAGATCACTCATGATGATGGTGTTCGTGGTTATGCTTGAACGACGCCATCTTTTCTTTTACCTTGATCTCACGCAGCGCATAGATATAGTCGAGCAGAACGGCTTTGAATTCCCCGGTACCGACTTCAAGCTCTCTTTCGTCGCTGTCGTTGATGATCTTACAGGTATCTTTGTTGATCTCGAGCGTAAAGGCGTTCCCCGTGAAGCGCTCCGATTCGGACATCCCCAGGTCTACGTCGTTCGCAGCGGATAAGATCTCTCGTCGGAAGCTTCTTTCCGCAAGTAGAAATTCACCCAGTAGATTGAAGTCTTCATCCTCAAAGACCACATACGGCACAGGATGCTTATGCTCGGTTATTTTGATCTCGTAATTCATAGTCAGTCTCCTTCATAAACCGGGAACGCGGTAGTGATTCTCTTATTGGAATCGAGGTACATGTCGATCTCCAGGTCGTCGCAGTAGCCGATCCACAGCGAGCCCTTCGGGTTGCTCGGATTGCTGATCGCGTCGTTATAGGCGGTGTTGATCGCGTCGACGACCTGCTGGGGCGTCCAGCTCTCGGGGTAAAAGGAGCTGAAGCCGTTTTTCTTGACGCCGCTGACCTCGACCTTACCGGTGAAAACGCCGTTTTCATCAACATCGGATCGTGTGCCGTCGATGACCTTTCCCTTGCTGTCCGTCACCATCGTGTAGTGATAACCCGTCGCCTTACCCTTACTGTTGATCGTGCCGTCGAAGATATGCTCAAGCGTTTTCTTGGCAAAGTGCTCGGTGTTCCTCAGCTTTTTGATGTCCGCCATCGTGTACGACGCCTCGGCGGTCTTTTCGGCGGCTTGCGTCGGTTGGAGCCTCTCGGCGTCCTGTGAGGGGGAAACGGCGGTCTTTTCCGGATTCTCCATGATCTCCGTTATCTGTGTATCACAGCCCGCAGTGATCGCCAACAGCATCACGATGAAGACTGCCGCGATCAGCCTTTTCAAATTATTCAAAAAATCACCCCTGACGGATAAGATACCTCTATCCTAACACATCCGAATCCGATTGTAAATAAGGGGATGACAGATTCGCTTGTCTGTTTGTCGAAAAGAAGAAAAATTTCTCTTATTCATCAAAAGAATTGCTGTTTTTTGTTGACATGAGAATCACGGTTTTGTATTATAAAATAAGAGCAAAAACCCGAAATAAAAACTCGGAGTGCTAATGATGAAAAGGTATGTATTCAGTGACGCCGAACGAACGGCGTTGGAAAAGCTGCGTGTTCCTCTCGCGGTCTATCAATTCTTGAATAAACGTGTCGTGACGGTGCTGGTGTCCGACGGTTTTGTCGAGCTGCTCGGCTATGACAGCAGAGAGAAAACGATCTATGCGATGGATAATAATATGTACGAGGATACCCATCCCGACGACAAGTCGCGCATTTCCGACGCGGCGGTGAGATTTGCCGTAAACGGAGGCGGATATAACGTCGTTTACCGTTCGCGTTCCGTTAAGGACGGCGACTACCGGATCCTGCATGCGATCGGCGAGCACGTTTATACCGAGGACGGCACACGGCTTGCGTACGTCTGGTATACGGATGAGGGTCTGTATTCCGATCAGAGTCACAATAAGCTGCTTGCGGAAGGCTTCGACATCCGCCGCGCGATCCGGGATAAGAGCGAGTCGGAGAACAGCAGCTATGATGTGCTGACCGGACTGCCTGTGATGTCCTACTTCATCGATCTCGTCAACCAGTGGCGGCGTGATCACAGGGGCGGCAACGGCAATACGGCGATCGTGTATATGAACCTGAGCGGTATGAAGCACTATAACCGTCAGTTCGGCTTTGCGGAGGGTGATAATCTGCTCAGGCGGTTCTCCGTGATCCTGGAGAGACAGTTCGGACAGCAGAATTGCAGCCGCTTCAGCTCCGACCACTTCTGCGTATTCACTACGACAGATAGATTGGAAGAGACCCTCGAGCACGTCTTTACCGAATTCAAGGCGGATAAAGCGGGTCCCTCTCTGCCTGTGCGCGTCGGTATCTATCCCGAGATCTACGGTATCCTCGGCGTCAGCTCCGAGTGTGACCGCGCAAAATTTGCCTGCGATATGCTCAAGGATATAAGGATATCCGGCTTCCGTTATTTTGAGAAATCCATGTTGTCTCAGGCGCAGAAACGCCATTACTATATCGACAGCCTGAACCGAGCGATCGGAGAAGGGTGGATACAGGTCTACTACCAGCCTATCATCCGCACTGCAAACCGCCGCGTCAGCGATGAAGAAGCGCTGGCACGCTGGATCGATCCCGTCCGCGGAATGATCCCCCCGAGCGAGTTTGTCCCCGTGCTGGAGGAGGCTAAGCTGATCCACAAGCTCGATCTCTGTGTTCTGGAGCAGGTGCTCAAGAAGATCAGGATACAGGAGCAGGAGGGGCTGTATGTAGTGCCGACCTCCATCAACCTGTCGCGCGCGGATTTCGACGCCTGTGATATCGTCGAGGAGGTCCGCCGTCGCGTAGACGACGCCGGCGTAAAACGCAGCCTCATCAACATCGAGTTGACGGAGAGCACGATCGGCAAGGACTTTGACTATATGAAGTCGCAGATCATCCGCTTCCGCGAGCTGGGCTTCCCCGTTTGGATGGATGATTTCGGCAACGGCTATTCCGCGCTCGATACGCTGCACAGTATCCATTTTGACCTGATCAAATTTGATATGTATTTCATGAAGCAGTTCGCCGAGGGCGAAAGGAGCCGGATCCTCTTGACCGAGCTGATCCGCATGGCGATCTCTCTGGGTGTGGATACGATCTGTGAGGGCGTAGAGACCGAGGAACAGGTGGCATTCCTGCAGGAGGTCGGCTGTACGATGATGCAGGGCTTCTATTTCTGTCGCCCGATCCCGATGGAAGCCATCCTCGACCGCTACCGCACCGGTAAACAGATCGGCTTTGAAAATCCCGAAGAATCCGACTATTACGCCGCGATCGGTAAGATCAATCTGTATGATCTCGCCATTCTCTCGAACGACGATGAGGAGGTATTCGAGCATTATTTCAACACGCTTCCGATGGCGATCTTCGAGTCGACCGAAGAATCGCTTGTGCTGGTGCGCTGTAACTCCACCTATCGTTCACTGATGGTCAGGCAGCACGGCAGGCTCCCGATCGGTCTTGCTTTGAACTTCGAAAAGGGCGACGGCATTACAAGCCGAACCTTCTTGAACGCAATACGCGAGTGTGTGAACAAGGGCAGCAAGATGCTCCTGGAGGAGCGGCACTCCGACGGCACCGTGAGTCAGATCTTTTTGAAGAATATCGCCGTCAACCCTGTTACCGGCGCCAGCGCGATCGCGGTCGCGGTGCTTGCGATCACCCCTTCCGATAACAAACCTGTTTCCTTTACCCATCTCGCCAGAGCGCTGACCTCCGATTATCTCACCTTGTACTACGCCAATGTCCGCACGGGACGGTTTGTAGAATATAGGGGCAGCGATGAGCTCGACGAGCCGGAGGCGGAGCGCTTCGGCGACGACTTCTTCGAATCTATCCGCAGCACGGCGCGCGAGAGGGTCGCGCCCGAGGATATCGAGCCTCTTCTTGCGGCATTGACCAAAGAGAACATCATGCGCTCGATAGAAGAGATGGGATCGTTCGTCCTGTTCTGCAAGGCGAAGGTATTTGGCAAGATGAAGCCCGTCAATCTCAAGGCGGTGCGTATCAAGCACGACCGGGATCATATCATCCTCGGTCTGAGAGAAAAGAAAGAATTGACTGAAGCTGAGGCACAAGGCAACGAGCGGGGGTAAGTCTAATGTCATATTCTATCATCGGAATCATTGCGATTATGGTTCATCTGATCATCAACCGTGATATGCTGTGGCATTACAGCGACTATACCGACGTCCCCGCCTACAAGGAATACCGCGAGTATATCCTCGGTATGCTGTTCTTCTGCGTGACGGATGTACTGTGGGGCTTTTTGAATGACCTCGGGGCGATTGTGCCGCTTTACGCGGTGACTGTCCTCTACTTCACCACCATGATGGCGGGCTTTCTGCTGTGGACGCGGTATGTCGCCGCCTATATGGAGGGCGACGAACACAGTGTGTTCAGACGTATCCTCTTTGCGGCGGGGATCGTGTTCTTCTCCTGTGAGATCGTGATCCTTATCATCAATTTTTTTGTCCCCATCCAGTTTTATTATGACGTAAACGGCGTCTATCACGCCGGCGGCGCGCGCTATGCGACGCTGGCGATGCAGGTCGTGCTGTTCCTCGTAACGTCGGTCTATACCTTTGTGACGAAGTCGTCGAGTAAGAGCGCGACCGGGCGGCTTCGACGTTCTGTCGGTATGTTCGGTATCCTGATGGCGGCGCTGATCGTTATGCAGCTTTATTATCCGATGCTGCCGCTGTATTCCATCGGCTACCTGCTCAGCAGCTGTATGCTCCATTCCTTCGTTGTAGAGGAGGAGAAGGACGAGTATCGCAAGAGCCTGAAAGAAATGCTGGATCGCACCAAGCAGCAGAGCCTCGAGCTCGGCGACGCAAGGCGCAAGATCTATACCGATCCGATGACCGGTGTCGGCAGCAAGCAGGCGTATATGGAGGATGTCAACGCGCTCGACGCCCTGATCCGCGACGGCAAATCCGAAGAATTCGCGGTGATCGTGTTTGACGTCAATAATCTGAAGACCATCAACGATACCCTGGGGCATGATACCGGGGACGTCTATATCTATAATGCATCGATGCTGATCTGTGAGTTCTTTGACAGCTGTCCCGTTTACCGCATCGGCGGCGATGAATTCGTCGTGATCGTGCAGGGTGAGCCCTATCAGAGCCGCCGTAAGCTGCTCGCTGCCTTTGAAGCGCAGATGGACAGCAATAATGGCTCCGATAAGGTCGTGGTGTCCTCGGGGATGTCCGCGTATCAGCGCGGCTCCGATACGCGCTATCTCGCGGTTTTTGAGCGTGCCGATCAGCAGATGTATAAGCGCAAGCGTAAGCTTAAGAAAACGCGCGGGAGTCAGCCCCGGCAGAATCCGCTCCTGAGCGGGACGGTATCTGCCGTCGATCGGTGAATCATACCGAAACCGGGTCGTTATCTTCAGCAACCGAAAGAAATAATAGACTACTGCAATAATCAGAAAGGGATAGAATAATGGGTAATACGTTTTATTTCGAATGGGAAGTCGCGCTGATGCAGTGGATCCAGTCGTGGCTGGGTCCTGTCGGTACGGCGATCGCGTCCGTGTTCAGCGAGATGGGAGAGCAGCTGGTGTGCGTTGCGGTACTGGGCTTTCTGTATTGGTGTTGGGAGAAGGAGTTTGGCAAATATGTCGGACTGAACGTGCTGGTGGGCATCACCCTCAACCCCATGATCAAGAACATCTTCATCAGGCGCAGACCGTACTTCGATCACGCGGGGATCAAATGCCTCAAGCCCGTAGAAAAGGGCGCCGATATCTATGATATCTCGGCACAGGGCTATTCCTTCCCCAGCGGTCACTCGACGAACGGCGTGACTCTGTATACCTCTCTCGGCATGTATAAGAAGAACAGAGTCCTGATGATCATCGGAATCATCGCGCCTCTTCTGGTGGGTATTTCTCGATTCTGCGTCGGCGTACATTATCCGACGGATGTACTGTGCGGCTGGGCGCTGGGTCTGATCGTCGTTTTCCTCGTTCCGGCTCTGCAGCGCGCGATCAAGAACCGCTGGCTCTTCTACGGACTGCTGGTGCTGATCGCCCTCCCGGGATGGTTTTATTGCAAGAGCGCCGACTACTACACCGCCTTCGGCATCCTCGTCGGCTTTATCGTCGCGGTTGAATTTGAGGACAGGTTCGTCAAGTTCGAGAATACGCGCAATATCCTGCGCTGCGTCCTGCGGGTACTGCTGGGCGTCGGCGTCTACTTCGGACTGAGCACCCTGTCGAAGCTCCCGTTCAGCAAGGAGTTCCTCGACTCTGCGACGATGGCGTCCTACGCGGTGCGCGCGGCTCGCTACTGCGTAATCATCTTCTTTACCATCGGCGTGTATCCGCTGATCTTCAGACTCGGCGACCGTATCTTCAAGCGCAAGGGCTGAGTCGGCAAGCCTGAGAAAAGACAGGCTTTATCCCGGGAGAGGAAATCTGTATCGACGGCGGTATGACCAAGCTGATGATTTATTACGACGATCACGGATGGGAGTATCACCCTAGGCGCAATACACCGACGATACTATAGTAAATACGGAGGTTGAATCTCTGATGAGACAAATCGATATGGAAGGATTGGGACATTTTGTCCATTCAAACGGAAACGAATCGCTGAATATCGTTGTAAGAGTCGCGCTGACGGAGGATATCGACACAGCACGCATGCAGACGGCGCTGGAAAAAGCGGCTATGCGGTATCCGAATTTTCGCTCGGTGCTCGCAAGCGACGGAAAAGGTCTGGTGTACGAGTTTTCAGATGAGAAACCCGTTTTGCAGATCGGCGATGAAAAAAGAAAGTTCGGGTCAAGCGAGCTTCACGGCTTTCCGTACTGTGTGTCCTGCGAGGGCAAAATGCTCAAGCTCAGCGTGCATCATGGAATCACCGACGGATACGGCGTTACCGAATTTATCAAGACGCTCTTGTATTATTATCTGAAGGAGTGCGGCAAGCCGGTGACTGCCGACGGAGGTATCAGACTGCTTGAATCAGCGTTCGACGAAGCGGCAGAGGACGAGCTGTCGTACCTGAAAAACTATGATCCCGAGATAAAGCCCGAACAGCTGCAGACGGGCGACGTAAAACTCTTCGCTCTCCCCGTTACATACTGGGATGAAGCGGGAAGATACGAATTCAGACGTTTCAAGCTGTCGATGTCGACCGAACAGGCGGCGGGTTTTGCCCGTCAATGCGGCTCATCCGTAACTGCTCTGATCAACGCGATCGTGTGTAAGGCTTTCCGGACTGCCTACGATCTCGACGGCAAGCTGCTCATCAACAGCGTGACTTCAAACTTCAGACGGCTGATGCCGAGTGTTTCGATGCACAATTTCTCCGGCTGGTTTCTGACCTTCTACACCCCTGAGATGCAGGGCTTGCCGCTCGCACAGACAGCCGCGGTAATGAAGGGAATGATCTCGCAGAATAATACGATAGATAACGCGCTGAGGATCATCAGTGAACGGTCGGCAGTCGGTCTGAAACAACGCGAGATACCGCTTGAAGAGATCTTTGCCGATAAGCCCGACTGTATGATAGAAAAGCGAGCTGTACGCCAAAGCCTGGGTTCCCTCATCACTAACGTGGGACCGCTGGAGATCACCGAGAGCATGCAGCCGTGGGTCAGGGATATGGAGCTCTATGTCCCTGCGCTCACCTCGCCGATTGTATTCGGTGTGAACTCAGTCGGCGACGCGCTGACCGTTTCGGCCGTGCAGTCGTTTGAAGACGACGATATCGTAAGAGCGTTCTGCAAGGTGTGTACTGAGAACGGTTTGGACGTCACCTGTACCGATATGGGCATCGAGAAGTTTGATATTCTCGAGCGGGACGCCGTAAAGATGATATGATTCTTCGAAAAATCCACTGATTAAACCGAGCTTCATTGAGGCTTACCGAAGTGAGCCTCTTGTTTATCTGCTTGCAGTAAAATCCTCCCTGTATCAGCTCAACGATGAGCCGATAGGGGAGGATTCGTTTACTAATACGATTATGCATTAAACCACTTTTAAAAACATAAGCAACCGAGAACAAATCCGAACCCGGTTTTGACGGGCATATTTCCGCCCGCTCTTTGTTAAAATCCTCGCGAACCCGTCAGGGTTCGCTGTGGTTTTGCCGCGATCAGACGAAAATCTGCTCCGGCAAAACTCCGAAGGACTGAAAATGTGCAAGATTTCGAGAAGAATTCGGTGCAGAAAGTGCAGGCAGGCTGGCGCCTGCCAAGATTGATAAGCCGAATTATTCCGAAATATTGCCATTTACAGCGTGTTCGGATTTATTCTCGGTTGCTTAAGAAATCGATACTTGTATTTGCTGTTGTGATACTGTATAATGGAACAAAAGGAGGAGAGAAATATGGATTACAGAACAATGGTAAACCCGACATATCTTACCGCGAAGAGCACCGTTTTTTTGCTCGCGGTCGCGGGAAATGAGGACGCAAAGCGGATGATCGCAGGCTTAGGTCTGGAGGATGCGCTCTCAAGGAGAGACCCATCTGATACTCTCGTCTCAGAGAATGACGCCAAAGCGCTGATGACAGGCGTTGCGGTGGCAATCGAGGCGCGGTATGCCGCTCTATCAAGAACGCTGAAAACTGACGGCTGCAAAAACCTGCTGGATGTCGCCTGCGGATATACGCCCAGAGCGATCTTCTGCAAAAACAACGGCATTTCATACGCGGGGCTGGATGTTCCCGTCGTAGCGGAGGAGCTGCAGAGCTTCGCCGATAAAGAAGGACTCGGCAAGGTCTATTTCGGAGGAGACGCGACGAACGCCGCCTCTCTCAGCGCCGCTGTCGAAGGCTTTGAGGGCGAGGTACTGATCTCCAGCGAGGGACTTTTAGGTTATCTTTCAACTTCGGAATTCGAACAGCTTCTTGACGGGATCCGCCGGATACTCGAGAAACACTCAGGCGCGTTTGTGACCTCGGATATGGGTGTGAATTATGAGCTGTTTGCAACAGCGAACATGAGCTCTCCGGAAGCATACGACGCGTCACGAAGAAGAACGATGAAGCAGTCGGATATCTACAACGAGGGCGTAGTACACATGGATCACGAAAAGGTGAAGGCGTTCATCGAAGCTCGCGGCTTCAAGGTGGAGATCCTGCCCTTCTACCACGGAGACGAGAACCTTTCGATGCTGCAGGCGATCCCCGAAAGTTGGCAGAAAAAGTATCTCGACCTTTTGAAGAATGCGCGCGTTTGGAAACTGACCCTCGATCCCCATTACACACAGAAAGCGTCTGTCAGCGGAGCCGAGAAGATCGAGAATCTCACCGTTGATTACAAAACGAACGGCGGTGTGCTTGAAATGACCGTCAGCGGACGTATCGACACCATCAGCGCTCCCGCGTTACTGAAAGTGTTTGACGAGTGCAGTGAGGGTATCTCCTCTGTCAGAGTGAAAGCGGAAGAACTGGAATATATCTCCTCCGCCGGTCTGCGCACGATGATGATCATGGTCAAAAAGCTCGGACAGGGCAACGTAACGGTCGAGGATGCGACGGACGATGTAAAGGAGATTTTCTCCGTGACAGGCTTTGACAGCGTTATTCCCCTGCTCTGATCATTAATCTTTATAAAACGAAATAAAACTGCCGACAGAGCTGAAAAAGCTTTGCCGGCAGTTCTTTTATTTGTCATTGTGAGGAGCGGTCGAATGTTCCGATCAATCGGCAACGTCCAGAATCGAGTCGAATCCTGTTTGCTCCAGGATCTCTTTCACGACCTGATTGATACCGCTCAGCTTCACACCGTTTGCGCATCCCTTCTGCATGATCAGCAGTACGCGCAGACCTGCAGAAGAAATATAGCTGAGCTCGCGGCAGTCGATGTCGACACCGGAAAGCTCATGCTCCGCTTTGACGCGCTCAAACAGCGCCAGCAGATTCGGCGCGGTCAACGTATCGACTCTGCCTTTCAGCGACAGGTTCAGCACGTCGCCTGTCATACAAGCCTGCATCTCAAAGTCCTCGGCTTTCAGATCGGCTGTGTCTACGGCTGCGTTCGTATCCATCGCCGTGATCTTCCAGCAGGCGCATTTCTGCATGTTCTGCCTGATCGCCTGCGCCTGCTCGGGCGTGACGTTACTCAGACTGTTGATCTCGGGCATATGCTCTGAGAGGATCATCCGTTCCGCCTTGAGTCCGTGACGCGCTAAGAACATCATCGCGTTCTTCATGTTCGCAGCCACATCGCCCAGAGGGCTGACGTTCATCGAATTACCGCCCACGTTGACATCGGACTTGTCCTCCGCCGTGGTTTTGCTCTTCATCATGATCTCCATGAATCGGTCGCCGGCGATCGGCTGCATCGTCATGATATACTGCATACCGGCTTCGGTATCGGCAGTCACCCAACAGCCGCCGTGCTCCTTGAGGGTCATGCGGATATTATCGCACAGCGCGCCGACCTCGGAATCGGTGAAGTACATCAGCAGTCCTTCGGTCGTGATGCACAGCGGTCCCTCGGCGTTCCTGAGCGCGGTTTTCAGGGATTCACCGTTGGTCGCGTCCACACCGCAGAAATGTACGAAAGAACGTTTATCCTCGTCGATCAGGGACAGGATCGCGGGCTCTGCTTCCGCGATCGCGGCAGGCAGATCCAAGCCGTAATAGGCGATACCCTTCTCTGAGAACGCTTTGGCGCGCGGGGTGTATCCGCAGGGCAGATCGACGATCGTCTTACAGCCCGTCTCTTCCGCAATCGCGGCACAGGTACGCCAGCGCGTTTCTACCAGAATCACATTGGCCGTCATCTGCTCGGGGGAGACCGTAGTCGAAACGCTGTTCTGTGTCTCTTCAAAGGACAGATTCAGCTTTTCGGCGACTCGGGCGGCGTCTTTCACTCCCGCCGAAGCCAGCTGAAAGACCGTCATTTTCGCGGTGTTGAAAACCGGGTTGACTCGTTCGAGTAAGTTTTGGTTTTGATCCATCATTATCATCCTTTTCTGTGTTAGTAGGCAATTTTAAGGACTCATGCTGTGTATTACCGATTGAATCATATCACGGCATACGGAAACTGTCAACTAAAACAAACCGCGATCCTTCCGTATGGTGATCAACAACGAACATAACATATTGACTATTGTTCAGAATTGGTTAGAATAGTAGTATACGGAGGGGATATTATGAACGACTTATTCGGTAACCTCAATCAAACACAGCTCGACGCGGTCACGTCGACAGAAGGGATGATCCGCGTGATCGCGGGCGCAGGCTCAGGTAAAACGAGAGCTTTGACCCACCGCTTCGCTTTCCTTGTCAATGAGGTCGGTATCCTGCCGGGCAACATCCTCTGTGTGACCTTTACCAATAAGGCGGCGGACGAGATGCGCCAGCGTATCCATCTGCTGACAGGCGACAACGACACCGGCTATATCTGCACCTTCCACAGCTTCTGCGTGAGTATCCTGCAGGAGGACAGCTTCGCCGTGCAGTATCCGAAGAGCTTCCTCGTCCTTGACAACGCCGATATCGACGATATGCTCCGTGTGATCTATGCCGAGCGTGGGCTGACCCTGCGCGACATGACCTTCCGCGACGCACGCGATATGATCGAGATACAAAAGTTGTTCAAGCACCCCGACTATTACCTCGACATGATCGAGATGTCGCTCGATACGCTCCGTGACAAATATATGCAGGCGACCGACACGAAGGAGATCATCTTCTACGGTTATCTGTATCAGGAGAAAAAGTGCTTCGGGCTGGACTATAACGACCTGATCAAGTTTGTGCTGTATATCTTTTCGCAGAACGAGGAGATCAAGCTCAAATGGCAGAAACGGCTCGAATATATCATGATCGACGAATTTCAGGACATCGACTTTCTGCAGTACGAGCTGATGGAGAAGCTCTGCGGCTATCACAGGAACCTGTTCATCGTCGGCGATCCCGACCAGACGATCTATACATGGCGAGGCGCGGACGTGAAGTATCTGCTGGATTTTGATAAGAACTTCCCGAACGTCAAGACCATCATGATGACCGAGAACTACCGCTCCACCCCTCAGATCATCGCGGCGGTCAATTCGCTGATCGACAAGAACCGCTTTCGTGTGAAGAAAGACCTGATCCCCATGCTCCCCGACGGCGATTCCGTTCTGTGCTGCCATGCCGAGACCTCCGAGGATGAGGCAAAGTGGATCGCGTCACAGATCCTCGCGCTGAACGACAGCGGCACACCGTTCCGTGACGTGACCGTCCTCTACCGCGCCCACTATATCACACGTACTGTTGAGGATGTATTGAGAAAGGCGGAGATCCCCTACACCATCTACAGCGGCGCGCAGTTCTATGAGCGCACGGAGATCAAGAACGCGCTGTCGTACCTGAGGATGATTGCCTACAAGGATGATCTGTCGTTCCGCAGGATCGCGAATGTGCCCAAGCGCAACCTCGGCGAACGACGGATGAAGTTCCTCGAAAAATTCGCCGCACAGCACAACTGCTCGCTGTATGATTCCCTGCGCCTTAACGCGGAGGAAGAGATCTTCAAACGCACCAAGGCACAGCAGTTCATCGGTCTGATCGAGCGCTTTTCGGCGGATTATGCCGACCGTCCGATCTCGGAGCTGCTCGCGGATATTCTCGATAAAAGCGGCTACGAAGAAGCGCTTCGCACCGAGGGCAGTCAGGAACGCCTCGACAACCTCGCGGAGCTGAAGCAGTCCGTCTATGATTATGAGCGGAATTGCGGCGAGGAGAGCGCGCTCGAGCACTACCTTACCCATATCGCGCTGTATACGAACACCGATACCGAGGTCAAGGGCGACAAGGTCAAGCTGATGACCGTCCACGCCGCAAAGGGTCTGGAGTTCCCGCACGTGTTCCTCTGCGCAATGAACGAGGGCATCTTCCC
>CAMVDB010000045.1 GCA_947166135.1 uncultured Clostridia bacterium
AGTTCGGCGAGGGCGGCGCGGGCACCTTCTCGGACGGCAAGCTGAACACCGGCACCAAGGACGGCAGAGCCCGCAAGGTGCTGATCGAGTTCGCCGCTCACGGCGCACCCGAAGAGATCCTCTACAACGCAAAGCCTCATATCGGCACGGACAAGCTCCGCGATACCGTCCGCAGCATCCGCGAGGAGCTGATCGCGCTGGGCGCGGATATCTACTTCGACACCAAGCTCACCGATATCAAGACACACGACGGGAGGATCACCGCCGCCGAGGTCGAGCATAAGGGACAGAAGCGGCTGATCGAATGTAATGAGCTCGTGCTCGCGATCGGTCACAGCGCCCGCGACACCTTCGAGCTGATCCACGGCATGGGCGTCCGTACCGAGCCGAAGCCCTTCTCTGTCGGCGTGCGCATCGAGCACCTGCGAGAGAACATCGACCGCTCCCAGTACGGCACGGCTCACGACCGATTACCCGCCGCGTATTACAAGCAGAACGTCCACCTCAAAAACGGCAGAGGGGTCTACACCTTCTGCATGTGTCCGGGCGGTACGGTCGTCGCGGCACAGAGCGAGGAGAACACCGTCGTCACCAACGGCATGAGCGAGTTCGCCCGCGATAAGGTAAACTCCAACGCCGCGGTGCTGGTCTCGGTCAATCCCGAGGATATCCCCGGTGAGCACGCACTCAGGGGCATGTACTGGCAGCGCGAGCTCGAACACAAGGCGTTCACGGCGGGCGGCGGGGATTATCATGCGCCCGTATGCCGGGTCGGCGACTTCCTCAGCGGAGAGAAAAGCACCCGCTTCGGCGAGGTGCTCCCGAGCTTCCTGCCCGGGACGCGCTTCGCAAAGCCCGAAGAAGTCTTACCCGCCTTCGTGACCGATTCCCTGCGAGAGGCGATCCCGCTGATCGACCGAAAGCTGCACGGCTTCAGCCATCCCGACGCGGTGCTGACCGCTGTAGAGAGCCGCAGCTCCTCCCCCATACGCATCATCCGCGACGACAGTATGCAGAGCGTCACCCTCAGAGGGCTCTACCCCTGCGGCGAGGGCGCGGGCTACGCCGGCGGCATCGTCTCCGCCGCCGTAGACGGCATACGGATCGCCGAAAAGATCATACTGAATTAATACAAACACCGGAGCAGCTCCACCGTCCAAAAAGGCGATGGAGCTGCTTTTTCAATACGATCAGTCTATGATCTCCACCTCGGCACTGTGGCGGATGGAGTAGATCAGGAGTTGTTTGACGGGCAGGTCAAGGCATTGTGTCAGCGCGTCACGATACAATCGGAGCTGCTCCGCGTAGCGTTCGGCGAGTTCTTCGGGACGCTTTACGCGGTCGGTCTTGTAGTCGACGATGACCACCTCGCCGTCCTCGACGAAGGCGAGATCCACCGCGCCCTGCAGGATGACGGTCTCATCCTTAAAGCTTGTATCAATCCCGGGATTCACCCGTGATGCGGGGATACGCACGTTGAAGCGGTACTCCTTATAAACCCGCTCCGCGTTCAGGCAGCGGGTCACAAGATCGCTGTCGAAGAAGCGGCGGGCACGGTCGAGGTCAACGCTCTGCGCCTGCAATTCGGTCAGATAACCCTCCTTTGTCAGGCGGGTAAGCTCCGCTCCGATATCCTTACGCGCTTTTGCAAAATCCGCAAACTGCATAAAGGCATGCAGGGCGGTGCCCTTCTCGGCGGAGGTCAGCTTCTCGTCGCTCATAAAGGCGGGACGGTCGAGATGACGGTCGTAGGACTGCTCGGCAAAACGATGCGACAGGGTCGACGCCGCGACCTTCACGGGCAGGGCGCTGAGTCCGTCGTAGGGATAGCGGAAACCGACATGCGTATTCAGCTCGTCGATCACGGCACGGTTCGGCTCAATCGTCCGCTCGTCGTGCTCGGAATCCGTTTCTTCATCCGCAACGTCAAACGGCGTATCGATCACGCGGCATAATAACGTAAAATCGCTCTGCGGCTCAAAGTCCGCCTCGACCCCGGCATAATCGCGCAGGGGCTGACCGTCGGGGTGCAGCAGCGCGCACATCACCATCCAGTCGGAGAGGGTAGTCGCCGAACGCACGGCGAACGGCGCGATCTCACGCTGACCCGCGAGCTTCTTACCGATATTTGTGATATGATTCATCGCGCCCGACGACGGGGTCGAGACCATCACGAGCTTCTGCTTCGCGCGGGTCATGGCGACGTAGAGCACGCGCAGCTCCTCGCTCATCTCGTCCCGCCCGAGCTCCATCGCGACCGCCGTACGCGGCATGGTATTGAAGCTTGCGGACAGGGCGGGATCATAGAGCTTTTGGGCGTAGCCGTAGCGCGAATGGAGCAGTACCGCGGCGGTCGTATCGGACACAAAGCGCCGCGCGGTATTCGCGATGAACACGATCGGGAACTCCAGCCCCTTGGAGGCGTGGACGGTCATCAGCTCTACGCCGAAATCACCGCCCGACTCGCCCTGAGCAGGCGGCAGATCGGAGCCGTCCTCGATCAGCCGGTCAAGATAGCCGACGAAGGACGACAGTCCCCTTCCGGTATTCTGCTCGAAGGAGCGCGCATAGTCGAGCAGGAGCCGCAGGTTGCCCGAAGCGCCGCCCGAGGGATCGGAGGCGCCGATGATCGGGAGGAACGATGAACGCTCATAGATCACCTGTATCAGGCGGTACAGCGGCACCGTTACGCTCAGCCCACGGTAGTAGGCGAGCTCGTCGAGAAATCGCCCGGACTTACCGCTGCCGTTTTTGGCGTCCGTCGTCACGGCGGCGTACAGCGAGCCGCGCCGCAATCCCGTTCGGATTCGGCTCAGATCGTCCTCGTCAAACGCAAAGACAGGGCTCATCAGCACCGACAGCAGAGGGATATCCAGCGCGGGGTTGTTGATCACCCTCAAAAAGTTGGTCATCAGCATGATCTCCCGCGCGCCGAGGAAGCCCGCGGCGCTCTCGGCGTGGGCGTGGATGCCGTACCGCTCGAACACCTCGCGGTACACGGCGCCGTATCTCGACAGATTTCGCATCAAAACAGCAAAATCGCTGTAGGTCGCGGGGCGGTAAGTATCGCCGTCCTTGACGGGGTATTGATCTGCGATCAGCTGATGGATGCGCTCGGCGATGAACCGTGCCTCGGCGATCGCCGCATCCTCCTCGCCGACGCTCTCCTTGTCCACGATATCGAGTTCCACGGCGGGCTCGGGAAAGGTACGGTACACAGCGCCGACATTCAGGCGTTCCTCGTCGCCGTATTCGATATCGCCGACCGCCTCGCTCATCAGCTTCCCGAAGAAGAAGTTGACCGCGTCGAGGATCGGCTTATCGCTTCTGAAATTCTTATCCAAGATAATCTTTGCGGGGAACTGCGGAGAATTTCTGTTATATAAATCCGCATTGTTTTTTCTGTTAACGAATAATTCCGGCATTGCCTGACGGAAGCCGTAGATGCTCTGCTTCACGTCGCCGACGACAAACAGGTTCCGCTCGCGGTCGGAGATCGTCTTGAAGATCGTGTCCTGTACCTCGTTCGCGTCCTGGTACTCGTCCACCATCACGCAGTCAAAGCGCGCGGCGATCTGTGCCGCCGTATCGGTCGGCTGCATCGACTCCTCGTCGATCAAAAGACGGAGCACCCAGTGCTCGATATCGGCATAATCCGCTACGCCGCGCTCACGCTTCAAGGCGGCGTAATGCTCATCGAACAGGCTGACCGCCTTGAATATCTGTTCGGCATAATCCTTGAGCCGCTCGATATCGTACAGGCACATGGTCTCATCCTGCGCGTAGAGCTTCTGCAGCGTTTTGACGGTGTCCTTGAACACATCCCGGGCGGAGGACGCGGCAAGCTTGAGGGGATGATCCTTATAGCCGCGCGGCGTACTCAGCCGCCCCGGCTCAAAGGATTGCAGAACGCTTTTTACGTCGTCCCATCCGCGTTCGGTCGCGGTGTTCAGCCTGTCCAAAAAGACCTGATAGCTCTCGAAAAGCGGCGTGAGCTTCTCGCTGAGCTTTTCATCAAGAGCGACGGACTCAGCGCCGCGGTCACAGAGCTGCTGCAGATAGATCAGTGCCTCACGCGTATACTCGGTGATGATCCTGCCCCATACGCTGTCGGCGGCGCCGTCGAAATCGGTATAATAAGCGAGCTTCTCATCCATCCAGCGCCGCGGGAAGGGATGGGAGCGCAGAAAGTCATAGAGCTTCGCGATATTCGTCTCGAGCCTGCTGTCGTCGCGGGCGGAGGCGAAGGTCTCCACCAGGCGGTGGAAACGCACATCCCCCTCGGCATAGAGCGAATCGAGGGTCAGGCGCATCGCGTCGCTGCGCAGGACGTTCAGCTCGCCCGAATCGGCGATACGGATATTACGGTCGATATCCAGCTCGTAGAAATACTCGCGGCACAGCGACATACAGAAGGAGTCGACCGTCGAGATCTGCGCCTTCGACAGCAGCCGCTGCTGGCGCAGCAGATACGGGTCGGAGGGGTTCTGTCGGATGCAGTCGGTCAGCGCCTTCTTCAGCCTGTCGCGCAGCTCGGCGGCTGCCTTACGGGTATAGGTCACCACCAAGAGACGATCGGCGTCGATCCCGCTCGCTGAATCGGTGATCATGCGGATGACGCGCTCGACCAGCACGGCGGTCTTACCCGAGCCCGCCGCGGCGGAGACGATCACCGAACCGCCCCGCGCCGTGATCGCGTCACTCTGGGCGGACGTCCAATTCCTCGACATGCTCTCCCTCCTCTCGTGTTAAGTCGTCAAATACCTCTGCCGCCGTTCGGTCGACTGCCTCGCGGCAGGGATCGTCCCCGGCATGCAGACAGACGGACTGATACGCACAGAACGCACAGCCGTCATACTTCTTACCCTTGAGCGGCAGATCGGCTACCGAGCCGTCGTACAGGCTCTCAGCCATCTGCGTGATGAGCCGCTCCACGCGGCGGAATACCGCGCCGAGCTCCTCGAGGGTCGCGAGGCTCCCCGCCGAGGCGGAGACGGCGCCGTCCTTGAGCTTTGCGGGGATATAGACGCCCTTGCCGTCGTGCTCCATGTGACCGATGACGTCGGCGTCGTTCAGGATTACGCCCTTCATCATATACTTCTTGAGGATCTCACTGCGTAGCTTCTCGGGGTCGGTATCGGGATCGGCAGAAACCGACGGCGATACCGCGGGCATATACAGCACACCGGCGGGCGTGATCGCACCGTAACGGGGCGTGCCGTTCTTCTCGATCGCGTACAGGTAGATAAACATCTGCAGGTTCAATCCGTACAGCAGATCGTTGATGTTGAATTCCTTGGTGCCTGTCTTATAGTCGACAACGCGCAGATAACGCACGCCGTCGGCGTCACAGAGATCAACGCGGTCAACGCTGCCGCGCACGGTCAGGCTCAATCCGTCGTCGAGCGGTACGGTATAGGCGGGGATATCCTCGCCCACGCCCAACTCGAAGTCAACGGGGACGAAGTCGCTCTGCGACAATTCGGCGAGAATATGGGTCACGAGCTTGGTCGCGGTACTCTTGATCCGCATCAAAAGATAGACAAAACGCGGCGTTTTTCCCTCTGTTCCGCCGAAGTGCTCGTCGACATAGTCATCGAGGATATCGGAAACAGCCGAAGCGACCTGCGCTTCATCCATCTTTAGGTACTCCTCCCGCTCATAACGCGAGAAGAACACCTCGAAGATACGGTGCATCAGCGTACCGTACTCCAGTGCGTCAACGGCGGCGCGGCGGCGTTCGCTGACCCTCAGTCCGTACTCGCAGAAATAGCGGAACGGACACTTGTGATAGACGTCGATCTTGCTCGCCGAGAGTTGGATGCTCCCGCCGAACAGCTCTCGCGCAAGCGCCTTGTCACGGATCCTGCGCTCGCGGCGGGACAGTACGCCGTCGATGGCGGCGACGATCTCGCCGTACTCGTCATCCGCGCGGAAATACGACTTCAAAGCCGCGATATCGGACGACGACGAGCGATAACGGCTGACAAGGTAATCGAAGGCGGCGCGATTACTGACCAGCCGCTCGGTAAAAGGCACCTCGTCATAGTTGATAAAGCGGAGATCGGGCAGACAAAGCTGCGCCTCCCCGATGATATCGGAGGGCGAGAGAACCTCGCCGCGCATATCGGCGGCAGGGAAGCTGAGATACAGCCGCTCGGCGGCGGCAGTCAGCGCCGAATAGGCGTAGTAGCGCTCGGTGGCGGTCAGCTCCTCCACCGAGTCGGACAGCGGCAGGTGCAGGCTGTCCTTCAAAAATACGCGTTCGCTGTCGGTGAACACACCCGCTTCAACAGGTGTGCGCGGGAACTCGCCCTCGACGCACCCGATCAGGAACACCGCCTTCTTATCCGAGATCAAGCTGCGGTCGGCGGTGGAGACGTCCACCTCGTCCAGTCCGCGCGGGATGGTGCTGACCTGAGAGGCGGCGAAATTCGTATACAAAAGCTCCGCAAAGCGGCGGGGCGGCAGTATGTAATCTCCGAGGACGGCGACGGTCTTGTCGAGTACCTCGCACAGCACGTTCCACATACGCACGAGGTCGGCGGCGAGGGCTTCTTCTCCCGCTGTCTCCAGCCCGTCGCACATCGCGCCGATCCGCTCGTCCGCCTTGAGGTCGTAGAGCAGCTTCATCAGCGCCTTGGCGATCGCTCTGCCATCCGCGTCGGCAATCGCCTTACGGAACCTGCGGAGTTTACCGATCACGTCGGCGCGCAAGGTCTCGACCGCGCCGAGCTGCGCTTCTTCCGCTTCGGTCATCTGCTCGCCGAAGCCCGAGGGCGACGCGGTAAATTCATCGAAAAAGCCTTTGCCGCTGATATCCCAGACGAAGAGGTAATTCTCGAAATCGGCGATTTCAGCAACCGAATATGGGGTCAGACCCGTCTTGAGCAGGGTCAGAACGTCCTCGCGGTCGAAGCCGCGGGTCACGATATCGAACGCCGCGTTCACCAGCCGAACGATCGGCATCGCGTCGATATTCTGCGGCTGATCCATAAAATAGCGGATATCGTATTTATCAAAGTAGGTCTCGAGCACGCCGCGGTAGCCGTCGGTCGCGCGGGCGATCACGGCGATATCACGATAGCGCATCCCGCCCTCGACCAGCCTGCGGATCGTGCGGGCGATATAGTCGCACTCGTCGTACCGTCCCGAGGCGCGGTAGACCGTCACGCGGTCGGTCGGGTCAGTGAGAGGCTCCTTCTCCACGCGATAGGCGTTCTCCTCCAGTGCGATCAGCGCTTCATCGCCGAAGCGGCGGGGCTCGGTCAACGTCGTCAGCGGAGCGACCGCGATCCCGCGATCCTGCGCCATACGGCTCAGGCGCATGCGGGTACGGCGGGGCACGAAGAACAGCTCCGCGCCGTCCGGGGTACCGTCGTCGGTCAGGGCAACAAGCATATCCGCCGACTGCGCCATCAGCTGATCGATCACCTCGTACTCCTGCGAGGTAAAGCCGTAGAACGCGTCCAGAGCGACCGTATAGCCCGCGAACAGCGGATTCTCGGTGAGGAGATCACGCACCTTGGTCAGCGAATCCAGCGGATCCATATAACTGCGCTCCATGATCGCGCGGTAAGCGTCATACACCAGCGCCGTATCGCGCAGCTTACCGCTGAGGGTAGGGTCATCCAACGAGTCAGCCGCCTGATAGAGGGCGTCGGTGCCGATCGAGCACTTCTGATATTCCTTCACAGCCGAAAGCATCAGCTCGCGCATGTCGGCGGTATCGCCGCGCTTATCAAAGACAGTCAGGGCATCTCCCACCTGAGAGAGCGCCAGGCTCATCATCATATAGCGCACGCCGTCGTCGGCGAAGGTCGCGAAGCGGTGACCTGTCGCCTCAAAGACATAGTCGCATAAGCGCGAAAAGCCCAGCACCGAAATGTTGCGGGACAGGGCGGGTCCCAACAGATCGAGGAACGCCGCCTCCGTCTCGAACGAGATCTGGTCGGGTACCAAAAAGAGCAGTTTCTCGCCGCCCGCACGCGCAAGCTCGGCGAAACGCCGCCGCAGGTATTCACTTTTTCCGTAGCCTGATCGGCCCAGTACAAAATGCAGCATCCTATCCTCCGTATCGATGATCTGCTGTCAGTATAGCATATAGAATGTCCCATAAACGGAACTTAGTCTTCGGTCTTTATCGTTCGCCCCGCTCATTTATCACGATCCCCTTTGAGCTGTCGGAACCATTCCACCAGCTTGAAGCGGAAGTCGAGCTTATCGGAGGTGACGACGCGGTATTCGCCGCGGTCGAGCCGGTCATGCAGCTCGCTGTCGCAGGCGGCGCCCACACAGAGCGACGGGTACATCACGCACCACCAGTTATGTCCTCTGCCCGCGCCGATGGTCAGGCGCAGCGCGTCATAGGTACCCGCAGGCATCGTGAAGCGCTCGTAATAGCGGGTGTCGAAGTACATCTCGTCCAACTCGGCACGCACGGGATAGGTAAAGCCGCGGGAGCGGATCTCATCCGCGGCAACCTCCTCGATCTCACGCAGATGATCGCGGGTGATCGCGATCGCCTGTTCCTTGTCGGTACAGCCGTCGTAGTAGCGCGCGCACGCCCCCACTACCCGGTCGCGCACCCCGAGCTTTAAGCTCTGGTCGGCGGCGGAATCGGAATTCGCGA
Source organism: uncultured Clostridia bacterium (assembly GCA_947166135.1). Taxonomy (GTDB): domain Bacteria; phylum Bacillota; class Clostridia; order Oscillospirales; family Acutalibacteraceae; genus Ruminococcoides. The sequence goes on from CAMVDB010000045.1 coordinate 8,633, forward strand.
GGATATGTACCCGCAGGACGTCGTCGCATAATTCTTCACAAGAATCAAAAAACGGCAGTGACGCCAGCATAAGCGCAAAGATCACCGAGAGCACCAGAAGGTGAATATATTTCTTCAAAAGAATTACCTGCCTTTATAAAATGTTCGTTTCTATAATCGGCAGGTAAAACAAATGTTATTCAGTCTTTTCAACAAAACAGCCGTCCTTGGTCGGCTTGGTCAGGAAAACCTTGTCGTATTTCTCCTTGAGGACATCGACGCAGGCTTGCGCTTTTTTCTCATTCAGAAAAATACCATATACCGCAGAGCCCGAACCACTCATCGAAGCGCCCAGCGCCTTACAGCGGAGCATGATCCTCTTGATCTCGTTGATCTCGGGCAGCTCAAGCACCTGCTCGAACTCGTTGTACAGGCAGGTGGAGAGTCCGCGGATATCGCGGCTGTAGAGCCGCTTGATCAGCTCGTCCGTATAGAGGAAGCCCTTCGGCGGTCTTGCGTCGCAGGCGGCGTACGCCTGAGCGGTCGAGACGCTCAGCTCGGGCTTGCAGAGGACGATAGAGCACTTCGGGAGGGAGGCGAGCTTTTTCAGCGTTGTTCCCGTACCCGTGGCGAGCATGGTACCGCCCAACAGACAGAACGGTACGTCGGAGCCGAATCGGGAGCAGATCTCCGCCATCTCCTGCTCCTTCAGGTGCGTTTCATAGATCAGGTTGAGCGCCAGCACCGCGGCGGCGCCGTCGGCGGAACCGCCCGCCAAGCCCGCCTGTGTCGGGATCACCTTGTCGATGGAGATGCGCAGGGGCACGGGACGGCTCTCGGTGTATTTACAAAAGGCTCGAACCGCCTTACAGACGATGTTGCTGTCATCGGCAGGTACGTCGGGATAAGCGGGACAGCTCACCTCGAGCCGATCCCCGTCGCCGTCGAGCCGATCCACGGTGACGGTATCGTACAGTGAGACCGTCTGCATCACCATGGCAACGTCATGATAGCCGTCGGGACGTTTGCCGACGATATCGAGGGTCAGGTTGATCTTCGCGGGGGCTTTAACCGTTACAACAGGCTCCCTTTGGTAAAGGGAGCTGTCAGTGTCAGCTGACTGAGGAATTGCAAGATTTGTCAGAGTGAAACGAGTATCCTCTTGTTTCATATTAAAGTTCCTTCAAAAATTCGCGGATGAGCTGCATCGCGCGGGTGAGGTGCTTGATCGAGTACGAATAGCTCAGGCGGACGTAGCCCTCGCCGCAGTCACCGAACGCCGAGCCCGGCACGAGCGCGACATGCTTGCTCTGTAAAAGGCGGGTGCAGAACTCCTCGCTCGACAGACCCGTGCTCTTGATACACGGGAAGCAGTAGAACGCGCCCTCGGGGTTGAAGCAGGTAAGCCCCATATCGTTGAGCGAGCCGACGACGAAGCGGCGGCGCATATCGTACTCGTTACGCATGGTCTCAATATCGTTATCGCCGTGTCTGAGCGCTTCGATCGCCGCGTACTGGGCGGTGGTCGGCGCGGACATGATGCAGAACTGATGGAGCTTGACCATCATCGCGATGATCGGGGCGGGACCGAGCGCGTAGCCTAAGCGCCAGCCGGTCATGGCGTACGCCTTGGAGAAGCCGTTGATAACTACCGTACGCTCCTGCATGCCGTCGATCGAAGCGACGGAGACATGCTTCTTGCCGCCGTAGGTCAGCTCGGAGTAGATCTCGTCGGAGAGCACCATCAGGTCATGCTTCTTCACGACCTCGGCGATCGCCTCGAGATCCGCGCGCTCCATGATACCGCCGGTGGGGTTGTTCGGATACGGCAGGATCAGCAGCTTGGTGTTTGGGGTGATATGCTCCTCGAGCTGCTGCGGGGTCAGTCGGAAGGCGTCCTCCGCCTTCGTCTCGATCAAAACGGGCGTCGCGCCCGCCATCACCGTCAGCGGCTCGTAACAGACGAAGGACGGCTGGGGGATCAGCACCTCGTCGCCGCGGGTGACAAGACACCGCAGGGCGATATCGATCGCCTCGCTGCCACCGACCGTCACGACGCACTCCTCCGTCGGTGAATATGTAAGGTGATATTTTCTTTTATAGAATTTTACGATCTCCGCGCAAAGCTCCTTGAAGCCGCGGTTCGGGGTGTACCAGGTCTTGCCCTTCTCGAGCGAAGCGATACCCGCCTCGCGCACGTGCCAGGGAGTCTGGAAGTCCGGCTCACCGACCGACAGGGAGATCACGTGATCCATCTCATTGACGATGTCGAAGAAGCGGCGGATGCCCGAGGGCTTGACCGACCGGATCGACTGCGCCAGCTTATCGGTATAATCCATCAGACAATCATTTCCCTTCCGTCGTTTTTGCTGTCGATCAGCGAGACGCCGTTCTCCTTATAGCGCTTGAGCATAAAGTGGGTCGCGGTGGAGAGGATGCCGTCCATCGCGGCGAGGTGCTTCGCGACGAAGGCGGAGACGTCCTGGATGGTCTTGCCCTTGACGGTCAGGAGCAGATCATAAGCGCCCGCCATCAGGTAGACGGTCTCGACCTCCTCATAGGCGAGGATACGCTCGGCGATATCGTCGAAGCCCTTCTGCTGCTGGGGAGCGACCTTGAGCTCGATCATCGCCATCACGCCCGAATCCGGCACCTCGTCCCAGTCGACGACCGCCTGATAACCGCGGATGATACCGCTGTTCTCATACTCCTTGATCTGTGCCGCAATATAATCCTCGGGCTCGCCGAGCATCATCGAGAGCTGCTCGGTGCTCAGGGAGGAATTCTCACTTAAAAGCTGTAATAATCTGTCCATATTTTTCTACCTTTCTGTATTTGAATTGAATTGTTAACTTAGGGTGACTGTAATAATTCGAACCTGCTGAAAATGGCATTTTTTCGGCAATTTTCGGCTTATCAATCTTGGCAGGCGTTAACCTTGCTATTACAGACCGCATCGGCGCTACGTCATCTGCAGCGCGGGTTCGCTGCAGGCGCTGAGGGAGTCGATACACGCGGCGGCGGCAAGGCAGAACATCTCCCGCGCCTGTTCATACACAAGGAGCTGCGTACAGCCCTTTGCGAAGTCCCTGCCCGCTTCGCAGACAACGGCGGTATCGGCGTCGAGAATCGAATACGAGCCCGTCAGCACGTCGCCGCGGATAAAAAAGCTGATCCCGCTGAAGCGCACCGAGGCTCTGCCGTTTGCGACGGCGATATTCAGCCGGATGCTCTCGCCGCCGGCGCTGATATTATACAGGCACAGCGCCGAGAAACCGATCGCGCGGATCTTACAGACCGCCTCGCCGCCGGGGGTACGGATCCTCATGCTCCCACCGGATGGGTTGCGCTTACCGGTGATCACATACCGCAGCTCGCCCCTGTCGTCAAACACCCGATAGCGGGCGTTGAGATCGGCAGTATCACGTTGTAAAAACAGCTTCATCTTCATCACCGCTGATAGTATTGTCAAAAACAGGGAAAATAATCATCATTTGGTTGAGATCGCCGAAAATCGGCTTTTCGCTTTAAGCTTTAAGCTATCATATTAGCGTCCTGCGGTAGGTTCTGCCAAACAGGACGAAGGTGCCGAGCTCGCGATGAGGCTCGAACCTCACGAGGAAACAGGCGGTATAGCCGAGGATCAGCCAGAAGAACGCCACCATGAAGTTGATGTTGTACAGCAGACCGACCTCGATGAAGGAGTAGACCAGATACGCGCATAAGAACGCGTACATACACGGCAGCACGCTCTCTTTAAGTCCGTCGCTGCGAAACACATGCACGGTAACGTGCTTGAACAATCGCAGTCCGAAGATACTGAAGAACAGAAAGCCGATGATACCCGAACAGATGATGATGGTGATATAGCCGTTATGGAAATCGGTCATGATCGGCGCAAGGATACCGTAGCTTTTTGAGAAGCGGATGCCGTCCTCAAACATACGGTTGCCGTACTCGTACACATTGCCCTTGCCGATGCCCATGATCGGGTTCTGCATGAACATCTTCGCCGCCTGATGCCAGAGCTTGAAGCGGCCGGAGTCGATATTGGTGTTCTCGTGCTCAAAGGTAACGGTTGCCTCCTCCCCGACGATGATATCGGGGACGTCCTCGGCGATCCTGACGGGCTCGCTCGACTTCATGATCTGCACAAAGCCCGCTTGGGTCACGTTGCGCATAAAGAACAGCGACGCTACGATAAACACGCCCAGCACCAGACACGCGGCGGATTTCGTGAGCACCTGCCACACCTTCAGCTTGCGTTCCGAGCCGAACATCTTATAGATCAGGAAGAAGATCGCATAGCAGATCATCAGCATCATCGCGCCGTTGGAATCGCACAGGATCAGCGAGATCGCGTTGACCGCGACGCACGAGCCGATCCAGATACGGCTGACGCGCTCTCTGCCCGAGATCGCGATGAAATCCTTCTTCAACAGCATGTGACAGCAGAAGATCGCGCAGACGTTAACAAAACCCAGCTGGTTAGGGTTCGCGAACATGCCGTCAAAGCGATTGTCGAATACGACGAACTTGAACCACAGCACCTCAAAACGGATCTCCGCCATCAAAAACGCCAAGCCCATCACGCCGAGCACCGTTGTGATATACACGATGAAGCGGCAGATCGAATACAGCTCGCGGCGGAAGTTGAGGTGCTTCTCGGTATGTACGCCGTAGAACAGGAAGAAGCACAGCGCCACATGCAGCAGCATGATGACGTTGTAGGCGTTATACAGGAAGGAGTCGGCGAGGTGGATGATACAGGTGATCGTCGACGACAGCAAAAACGCGACCAGCCACGCGGCATAGCGCGTTTTCAGGATCGTGTGATACCTTCGCTCGTTGTAGATCATCAGGAACACGCCCCAGATAAACAGCACCGCAAGCACGGCGTAGGCGGGGATCAGCACGAACGAAATATTGCTGCAGAACAGACATATAATATAGCTGCGCCGGAACAGCGAGGTATCCAGCACCGCCTTCTTGAATTTACTCATAACGTCCTCTTACGAAAAAACGTGTTTCACGGTAGAGAGCATCAGCTTGAGGTCGCGGCGGAAGCCGAAGCGCGAGATATACTCGAGGTTATACGCCATCTTCTGCGGCAGGATCTCCCCGACATAGATACGGTCGACCTCGTCGGGATCGCTGACGTCGCCGATCAGCGCGTCCTCGTCCTTGAACTTAATGGACGCAAGCGACGTGATGCCCGCGGGCATCAGGAGCGTCGCCATCATCGCGGGGGTATAGCGGTCGACATAACGGCGTACCTCGGGACGGGTGCCGACGATGCTCATCTTCCCCGACAGAACGTGGAAGATCTGCGGCAGCTCGTCGAGGCGGAAGCGGCGCAGCGTTTTACCGATGCCCGTGATACGGTTATCGTTCGCCGATGTGACCAGCGCGCCCGCCTTGTCCGCGCCGACGGTCATGGTGCGGAATTTCCAGATACGGAAGGTCCTGTTATACTTGGTAACGCGCTCCTGCTTATAGAGCACGGGACCCTTGGAGCCCAGCTTGATGATCACCGCGATCACCGCCATCGGGATCAGCAGAAAGACCAGCATGATCAGCGCGAGGATAAAGTCCGTAACGCGCTTGAAGCACAGACTCAGGCGCTTTTTATACAGTACGTCATAGTAAGGCTTGACCTCGTCGTTTCGAAAAACCTCGGGCAGCCTGTCAAACGGCAAAAGAATCATGATTCCTCCGAATATTCAACGGAATATGCTTCATAATAGTTTACGTTGGTTTCACACAGCTTATCACAAAGCCTATAGATATTTGTATTATACTACAAATGGGCGATTTTTTCAATATCCCGACGAAAAATAGTCTTTTATGAAATATTGTGAAATCCACTTGACTTTAGGGTGTTCGAATAGTACAATATAGACAAAGAAGCCAAAGGAGTTTTACCAATGGACAACGAATACAAGCCCGATCTGATCACCCTGATCGACGAGGATAACGTAGAGCATAACTTTGAGATCCTCGACACCATCGAGAACGAGAAGGGCGTGTTCTATGCGCTGTATCCGATCTTCGATACCGCGGAGGAATCCGTCGAGGACAGCGGCGAGTATTACATCATGGAGGTCATCGACGAGAACGGTGAGGAAGAGCTCGCCGAGGTCGAGGACGAAGCGCTGCTGGATGAGCTGTCGGCGATCTTCGAAAAGCATTTTGAAGAGATGTTCGACGACGTCGAAGAAGAGTGATCATCGGCAATACGGATTGTCGCCGCGGCAATCTCAACCGATTTCTTTAGCCTAATATCCTGCCTGATTCGCGTATCGGTCGCAAATAACCCTACAACCCTTAAATCGGGAGCTTAGCTCCTTCGGCGGTGTGCAGACCTCCCATCCGTATGGACGAAGGGAGCCTAAAGCCGCAGGGCGGGCACCCACCTGTCAT
>CAMVDB010000046.1 GCA_947166135.1 uncultured Clostridia bacterium
GGCGACGGCGGCAATATCAAGCTCCAAGGCTCTACCGTGAATGCGTGGGGCGGCGTAGACGGCGCGGGTATCGGCGGCGGTGAGGACGGAAACGGCGGTCATATCGAGATCATCGATTCCGAGGTACACGCCTACGGCAGCGAGTACGGCTCCGGTATCGGCGGCGGTGAGGACGAGGGCGTCAGCTTCGTCGGGATCTCCGGTCAAAGTACGGTCGAAGCGGTCGCGGGCGGCGACGGAAACTCGGTCGCGATCGGCAACGGCGATTACAACAGCTTCCTGTACTCCCGCCCCTCCTGCGGGACTCTCACGCTGTCCGATAATCTTCTTGTCAAAGCGGGTTCCGAAGCGAGCAGGACTGCGGATTATTACAGTCAGAGCCGTTACGGCGCAGTTCGCAATAATAAATACGCATTGATCTATGCCTGCGATCACGCGAACGCCGAGTGGATCCCCCTGGATGTTATGACGCATCAGCTGTACTGCGGCGTATGCGGCTGCACCTTCCCCGAATCGGTGGAGGAGCACGAATGGAATGTGAACCACGAGTGCATGAAATGCGGTCAGAACGCGGTGATGAAGCAGATGACCCTGATCGAGAGGAACAATTACAATGACGGCGATTTCCCCACCGTGATCGACGCGCCTGTTAATACGAAGGTCGTCCTTCCCGAAAGCAAGCGCGGCCCCGTCGGCTACGAATTTGTATGCTGGATGGAAGAGGGAGCGGATTATCAGAATGCGCGCTTCCCGTATGATGTGGTGGAGCTTTCCGACGACAAGACCTTCCGCGCGTTCTATCTGCCTGTTGTACGAACCGAATATGTCGATGAAGCCGGCGAGAGAAAGAGCGTTTTGGCAAAGAGGCTCGACAGTGATAACCTGATCCTCGGCGACGGCTGGTATGTGGTGAGTCAGTCCTTTGACGCGAACACCACGATCGCGGTCATCGGAGACGCCCACCTGATCCTTGCTGACGGCGCGACGTTGAAGCCTATTCCGTACGGCGGATTCCCGATCGATTACAGTATGAATAAAAACTCTTCCCTGACGATCTACGGACAGTATTCACAGAGCGGTACGCTGGATTTCAGCTCCTGTAACGAATCACCTCAGCTGAGACATTTCGTACAGTACGGTGCGATCGTGAAGGGCGGAGCAGCGGATTTTGTCACGGATGAATCCATCAAGATCGCGCGGGGTACCTTCGATGTAAAGGGCGCCACCGCCTACGGTGTAGCGAATCTCCTCGGCGGGACGATCAAGATAGATGACTTCTCCGCGGTCAAGAGTATTGAGCTCGGCTGCAACACCTCCGACAGCTCGATCACCCTGGATCAGATCGGATATAAGAAGGATCAGTACAACATCAATATTTCCGACGGTCAGACGCTGACGGACGGAACGGCTCTCTACACCGGTACGCTGACAGATGAACAGGTACAGACGGCTGAGGGCAAGAAGCTCGAGCTGTACGACTCGACCCATTATGACCTTACGGAATGGCTCTGGTCAGACGATCATACGCAGGCGACCGCTGTGTTCAAGCATCAGGAAAACGGCGATATTATCAAGGTCAGCGCAAAGGTCAAATATGAGGATACCGATAAGAACAGGGTCGCTACCGCTTCATGTGTTTTCGCCGGTAAGGAATACTCCGTGACCGAGACCTTCCGCCTGATCTTTGATATCCATATCGCGGATTGCGAGCACGGAACGGTCACCTCCTCCGCAATTTCGGCTAAGAGAGGCGAGCATATCGAGCTGAACATCACGCCCGACGAGGGCTGCAAGCTGACGGCGCTGTACTATACCGATCAGAGCGGCACAAAGACCATCATCGAAGATGAGTCCTTTGAAATGCCGGAGAGCGACATCACCGTGACAGCGGTGTTCAGCACTCTGCATGAGATTGAATATATCGACGAGGAGGGCAACGTGCAGACGGCTCAGGCGGCTGAGCTGACTGACGGTATCCCCGAGCTGACCTCGGGCTGGTACTACGTTGAAAAGAAAGAGAGCAACGGACACAATATCGGTCAGCTCAGGATCACGAACCATATCGTCCTCAACGGCGACGTTAAGCTGATCCTTCGTGACGGCGCGATCCTGAACATGAATCCCTATGAGCTCGGAAGCGGCGATCTGAAGACTGCCGGCGCGCTGACGATTTACCGCGCTCCCGGCGATACCGAGGGACAGATCAAAGGCGCGGGCGTCTATGCGGGAACCGTTGATATCGTCGGCGGACGGATCGAGTCGACCGTGCATGCACGCTTTCTCAATGTGCTCGGAGGCACGCTGAAATCATCGAGAATTGATGCTTTGGATGAAGTGAACATCTCCGGCGGTACCGTCAACGCCTCTAACAACTACGGTGCGGTGATCAACTGCCTCTCGGATATCAACATCACCGGCGGTGAACTGACTGTGAGCGGTACTGTCAGCTCTGTCATCAACTGCAGCGGCGCGCTTACTATCTCCGGCGGCACTGCGGCGATAACCGGTAAGCTCGAGAACGAGAATACTGCCGTAACTGTCTTCGGCGGTGATCTTACCGTCAACGGTACGCTGTTCGGTAAGAATATCTCCATTCTCGGCGGCAACACGACCGTTAACGGAACGCTAAAATCTCCGAACGACGTCATTCTGGGCTGGACGGAGTCGACCGACAGCATCACCGCGGATTCTTATGAGGGAGACGGCAGGATCACTTTCATCCGGGATATGACGGACGGGACGACCACTTACAGCGGTACTTACGACAGCAACGACAAAGTCCGCTTCAACGGAAAAACGCTCACCCCCGATAAAACCGGCACTGCGTGGGCGTTCCTGCAATCCCGTATCAATTACGCGACGAACGGCATGACGATCAAGCTGACGGAGGACGTCGAGGCGATGGATACCGATACCGCGCTCGTGATCCCCGAGGGCAAGAGCGTTACCCTCGACCTGAACGGCTTCACGCTCAACCGCCGCATGGAAGAGGCGTCCGCCGACGGCAATGTCATCACCAATAACGGCACCCTGACGATCAGGGATTCGAGCCGCGATGATTCCGGCGTTATCACCGGCGGATATCACAGCACAGCAGGCGGCGGTATCGTCAACAACGGTATATTACATATCGAGGGCGGTACGATCCGCGACAACCACGCCTATGAGGGCGGCGGTATCGCGAACCTCTCCGGCGCGGAGCTGAATATCTACGGCGGCGCTGTTGCCGCCAATACCGTCTATCATTTCGGCGGCGCGGGTATTCTGAACGGCGGCGAGATGACCGTGAGCGGCGGCACGATCTCGGATAATACGGTCGAGGACGTCAGCTACAACGGCGGCGGCATCTGGACGAACGGCACTCTGACCCTCAGCGGCGGTACGATCACCGGCAACATGGCGGGCACAGGCGGCAACGGCGGCGGTATCTACTACACCGGCGGCACGCTGAACCTCTACGGATCGCCCGTCATCAGCGGCAACACGGCGTCGGGTGCCGACAGCGATCTCTTCATCAAGGGCGATCGCACCGTTACCATAACGGATCAGCTCGAGTCCGGCGCGCGTATCGGCTTGCGCAAGGATACGCTCGATTCCTCCGCGCTTACCTCGGGACTGTCCGGCAAGGGCGACGTGAAGTCCTTCTTCTGTGATCACGAGGGCTATGCCGTTGGCAGAAACGCTGACGGTGAAGCGGTATTCAAGCTGGCGCACCGTATTCTAATAGATACGATCGAGCACGGTACGGTCACCCCGTCTGACAATACCGCATGCGAGGGCAATGAGGTCACCCTGACTGTCACGCCCGATGAGAGCTATATCATCAAAGCCGTGACGGTCAACGGTGAAAATCTAGCGGCTGTTAACGGTGTATACAGCTTCATCATGCCCGACTCCGATGTGACTGTCGGCGCTGCGTTCAACTATGTCGCGCATGTCGAGCGGGTCGAACCGTATGTAGACGGCACAGGCAGCTATGTTTTCGGTACCGTAGAGCATTATGCGATCGACGGCAGAAACTACGCCGTGAACGAGGACGGCTCTATCGGCAGCGAGCTCAGCACGATCACGTTTTCTTACTTTGATGTGACGTTCAAAGCTCCTCCGACTAATCCGTTCAGTCGTGTTTACGGTATTGCGAGATATACCGGACCGGTTGAAAACCTCAGCGAGCTTGTGATCCCCGCGAGCTACGAGAGTCAGAGGATCGTCTTCATCGGCGGCAACAGTCAAAGCAAGAACATTTTTAATGATCAAACGACGCCTCCGTTCACCTTGGTGTTCAAGGGCTATCCCGAAGAGATCGGTGCGAACGCGTTCCGTAACGCGAATGTGACGAAGGTGACGGGCGGCACGACCTACCTGAACAAGATCGGCAACAATGCCTTTGCATCCTCTCAGGATGGCAGCCCGCTGGATATCACCTTTGACTGCAGCGGCACGATCACGGTCGGCAACAACATCTTCGGCAACCGCAGCGTCAGCATGCACCTGAGCCACAGCACGCATTTCAGCAACAGCAATTTCGGCGCGAAGAGCGTGACCTGTGACTTCACCGACGCGCATACCTACGGCGATCCCGTCTGGACGTGGTCGGACGACCTGAGCAGCGCGACGGCTGCCTTCACCTGCTCGCATGAGCTTTGCGACGATCGGCAGATCCTCGACGCACGGATCACCCGCGAGAATGTAGACGGTAAGGTGATCATCACCGCGACGGTCGAGCTGAACGGCAGAACCTATACCGATACGAAGGAATGGGTCTATTTCAGCAATCATTCGCTGTCGCTCAACGGCGATATCGGCGTGAACTTCTATGTGAATATCCCGACCTTCGAGAGAGATCGTGAGGATATCACGATCACCTTCTCGTGGAAGGGCAACAGCGACAGCACCAAGGTGGTGACCGTGCCTCTCGAGGATGTTGAGCTGTACAACGGATACAACGGATACTATAAATTCACCTGTAACGTCTGTGCCGCTGAGATGAACGACGAGATCGAAGCCAAGCTCCGTTACGGCGACGAGCTGATCGCGACGGATACCTACAGCGTGAAGCAGTACGCTGACGTGATCCTTAATGATGCGGCTTGGATCGCTTCATATCAGTCGGCTCACGATGATTATGATGAACTCGCGACGCTGGTCAAGACCATGCTCAATTACGGCGCGACGGCGCAGGCGCAGTTCAGCCATAATACCGGGAATCTCGTCAACGACGGCTTGAATTATAAGATCACCCCGCTGACGGGTGACGAGATCACCGCGATCGCGGGCGATCTCCCCGACAGGAGTATCGATCTTTCCGAGTACGGCTTGGCGTATTACGGCTACAGCCTGCTCCTTAAGACGAAGACGACGCTGCGCTTCTATTTCAGGATCACCGACAGAGAGCTTTATAACGCTTCTGTGATCCGCTTCGGCGAGAGCGATGAGGTCAAGACCTATAACGAGAACTTCGTGTATATCGAGATAACGGATATCGCGGCGAAGAACCTGTGCGCGTCCTCCGCGCTGACGGTAGGGGAGAAGGCGTTCGGCACTTTCTCAGCGCTGTCTTATGTAAAGGATACGCTGACGGATGAGTCAAGCAGCGAGATCACGAAAGCCACCTCGACCGCCTTGTATCGCTATAACGAGGCTGCTCTGAGCTATTTTAAGTAAGGAGGTACCCAATGAAGGAGAAATATAACAGAACTGAATTGGAGATCATCGAATTTACAACGGACGATGTGCTGAATACCTCCGTACCCCGTGAAGAGTACGATGAATTGCCCATCAAGACAGGCGTTATCGGTATCGGATAAAGCATTATTCTCAGGGATCTGCTGACTTGGCAGGTCCCTGATTTTTTTGGATTCCCGAACGTGAAGGTCGTCGTGCTGTTTCGGGGGACAGTACTCACTTTTTTCTATATTCTGCTTCGATTAACTCTATTGTCGTCAGGGTGTTTCGGTGATATAATGAGGGTAAATGATCCGTTGAGAGGATGTGTGTAACATGACGGAGAACAAAAGGCTCAGATGTGTGATCGAACGGCAGAAATCACCCGTATCGGAGCTCGGGCTTACTATGAACGGCGAGACGGAGCGGGACGGGATCAGGCTGTCGGTCAGTGAAGAGGTATCCGGCGGCTGTCGCCTTTGCAGGCTGGATTTGTCGATCGTAAACGAAGAATTATCCGACTGTAATAATCTGGCGGCGCAGACCCCGCTGCGAATCTTTCTGCCGATGGAAGAGCAGCCGCGGGCTGTTACCGCGATCTATATGTTCAGTCCGTGGTGGACGCGTCCCGCCTTTGTCCGTGGGCTCTCGGATATCCCCGACAAAACGCAGGTCGCGCTGTTCGATTTCGGCGACCGCTTCGGCTGTTTCGTCCCGATGGTGGGCGACCGCTTCAAGGCGTACCTGACGGGCGGCACGGATACCGAGCTGCAGCTCGTGCTGACAGCGCTGTGCGGCGGTATCAGCCGTGTGCGTGAGCCGCTGTATCTGTACGCGGAGGCTTCATCGGTCGATCAGGCGATCACGAAGGTGTTCACGGAGCTTGCGCGGCTGAAGAATATCAGACGACGCGATCAGCGCCGACTGCCGGAGATGCTGCGTTATCTCGGCTGGTGCAGCTGGGACGCGTTCTATACCGACGTCAACGAGACCGGCATCCGTGAGAAGGCGGCGGAGCTTGCAAAGAAGCATGTCCCCATCAAGTGGATGATCATCGACGACGGCTGGCTGACGCTGAAGGATCGCCTGCTGTATGACTATCGCCCCGACCCTGAGAAGTTCCCCGGGGGATTCGGAAAACTGACCGAGGATATCCGCGGGAGCGCGGGCGTAGAGTGGTTCGGCGTATGGCATGCGCTGATGGGCTACTGGAGCGGGATCTGTCCCGACAGCCCCGTCGCCCGACAGGAGGCGGAATACCTCCGCCGCACCGCGAACGGCCGTCTGGTGCCCGACCCCGATAAGGGCGCAGGCTTCTACCGCGACTGGTACAAGGTGCTGAATGATCAGGGTATCAGCTTCGTCAAGGTCGACGGTCAGGGGACGATCCCGCAGTGCTTTGAGAACACCGTACCGCTGGCTGAAGCGGCGGGCGCTCTGCACGGCAGTCTGGAGAACGGCGCTTCCCGAATGGACGGCGCGGTCATCAACTGTATGGGCATGTCGATGGAGAATATCCTCTCCCGTCCCGCGACGGCGGTCTCCCGCAACAGCGACGACTTCTTCCCGACGAGGGAGGACAGCTTCCGGGAGCACCTGCTCCAGAACGCCTACAATTCTCTGTATCACGATCAGCTCTACTGCTGCGACTGGGATATGTTCTGGACGACGCACGTCGACAGCGCAAAGCATGCCCTGCTGCGCGCGATCAGCGGCGGTCCCGTTTACTGCAGCGATCGGGTAGGGGAGACGAACGCCGATGTGCTCAGACCTCTTGCTTATTCCGACGGAGAACTGCCGATGATGGATCGCTCCGCTAAGCCGACCGCTGACTGTATCTTCACCGACCCGTTCGGGAGCGGTTTCCTCAAATTGCAGAATACCGCTTCTTTCGGCTCAAAGCTCAGGGGCGGCGGTATCGCTGTCTATAATATCTCCGCTCACGGGATCTCCTGTACCGTCTCTCCCTCGGAGATCGACGGACTCTCCCCGAGCGAGCGTTATCTGCTCTATGATTACTTTGCAAAGACCGCCCGAATCGTTCGTGATGATGAACAGATCGAATGTACGCTTGAAGGTGGCGAGTTCCGCTGGTATGTGTTCCTCCCCGTGACGGGAGCGGTCACGCCTGTCGGCTTGACGGATAAATACGTCGGCTTTACGGCGGTCGAGCGTATCCATAACAGCGAGAATACGCAGACGGTTGTCCTGCATGAAGCGGGCACGTTCGCCTTTGCGTCCGATCAAATGACGAGGAAGATCACGGTCAACGGCGTCGATGTGACCGATACCGCAGTCAGGAGCGGCGTACTGACTGTTGTCGAATCGGAAGAAAACAGCGGGCTGACGATCGTCGTTATCGAGCTGTAGTCCAACCGAAAAAGAAACAAATCGCCCGCGCCGTGCTCCGGGGAGTTGCGGCGCGGGCTTGCTTTTATCATTCGGGTATTGTATAATAACATCTGTTGCAGTGAAACACTTATACTAATCCTTGATAAAAAGATTTAATCAGATATTAGTGATAAATTTCGCAGAGCGAGGCGAGCGACGCAGGCAGGCTGGCGCCTGTCACTTCCGGGGTCCCTACAACGCCTCGCGTTGTGGGGAGAGGAGGAGTCGCGGCACGAGGTCAAGGCATACCAACCGGATATGCCTACCGAGTACAGCGAACGACGACGACAACAAAGCTATGCGGAATTTAGCGCAATAGATGATAAAGGTTTTTATTAAGGATTAGTATTAGGTTTACCTGCTTTAGGCGGAGGAGGTATATTACATGATTCTGAAAAAGAAAATATTATCGGCGTTTTTAGCCTTGACCTTTGTGCTTTCGGCACTGACCGCTTTGCCGGCTTCGGCAGAAGAAGCGTTGCCCGAGGAAGCGAACGAAGCGGCGTTTTATGACGGCGATCTCGCCGTGACAGCCGCACAGAGCGCGCCTGAGATCAAGAACATACAGAATGAACAGAACGGCGCCGTCATCAGTTGGGAGAGATCCGGTTCCTACAGGCTGTATTATAAGGACAGCGTTGAGGATGAATGGCAGCTGCTCTCTCAGGTCGGCGGGACAAGCTATACGGATTCGACCGTGAAGAATGCGCAGGAGCGCTTCTATACCCTGAGTACCGAGACAGCTCCTTCTGTTTACAATAATGACGGTTGGCGTAACGTTTACTATGCCGCTCCCGTCCTCAAAACTGTCAAGAACACCGAGAACGGCGTGCTGCTGGAGTGGAATATTCCTTGGGAAAGCCGTCCCGCATACGAGGGAGAGCGCTTCATCGTATACCGCAAGACCGCGTCTGCCTCCTGGGCGAGGATCAAGGAATACATCACCGACAGCACCTATACCGATCAGACTGCCGTCAACGGTACGACCTACTATTATACCGTTCGTATGGTGAACGAGCAGGGCAATAGATTCATCAGCCCGTTCAAGTCCTCCGCTGCCTTTACCTGCACGCTCGGTTATCCTGTTATCACGAAGCTGACCAATGCCGAGAAGGGCGTCAGCCTGAGCTGGGGCAAGTTTACGGGCGCTTACGCCTACCGCGTCTATTACAAGAGCGCCTCCGGCTGGACCCGCTTGACCCAGACGACAGGACTGAGCTATACCGATACCTCGGTCAAAAACGGCGAGAGCCGTATCTATACAGTGCGTGCCGTGAATAAGAAGAATGCTTTCGTCAGCGATTTCAAGCACGAGGGCTGGGCGAATACGTTCTTTGCGCCGCCTGTGATCGACAGCCTCGCTGTCGGCGGCAGCGGGATCACCGTGAAGTGGACCGCGACCGCGGGCGTAGCGGCTTACGCGGTTTATCGCAAGACCGGCAGCTCCGGATGGTCGAAGCTTGCTCAGGTCAGCGGGAATACGTATCAGGACAAGAATGTCCAGAGCGGCGGCTCCTATACCTATACCCTTCGCGCGGCAGACGCCGACGGCAAGCTTGTCAGCGATTATAACGGCGGCAAGTCCGTTGTCTATACGATGCCGCCGATGATCGATTCTATCGAGAATGTGATCGACGGTGTAAAGCTGAGCTGGAAGAAATCCGCGAACGCTCATGCTTACCGCGTTTATTACAAGAACGGCGACAGCTGGACGCGGCTGACCGAGACCTCCGCCTCGAGCTATACCGATACCTCCGTGAAGAACGGAATGACCCGCGTTTATACGCTTCGCGCGGTCGACGCCAAGGGCAAGTTCGTCACCGATTTTAACCACGACGGCTGGAGCAACACCTTCTATGCGGCGCCGGCGATCAAGTCGCTGACCTCCGGCTTGAACGGTATCGTGATCATGTGGGACAGAATGCCCGGCGCGGAGGATTACCGCCTCTATCGCAGGACGGCGAACACCTCCTGGACGCGGCTGATCCAGACGGCTGAGTCCTCCTATATCGATACGACCGCCGCTTTCGGCGTCGAATATATCTATACCCTCAGGATGATTACCGCCGACGGCAGCCGCTTTATGAGCGACTGCAACAGCGGCAGGAGCATCACCTGCTTCGATATCCCCAAGATCACCTCTATCGAGAACACCGATGAAGGCGCGCTGATCCGCTGGAATGAAACGGAAGGCGCATCTTCCTACCGCGTCTATTACAAGAGCGCCTCCGGCTGGACACGCATCGACACCTGCTATGGCACCGGCTTCACCGATACGACGATCGCCGACGGCGAGACCCGTATCTATACCGTGCGCGGGCTGAACAGCGCCGGCGGATTTGCTACGGATTTCAACGCCGACGGCTGGGCGCATACCTATTATGCCGCTCCGACGCTGAGCTCGGTAAGCTACGACGAACACGGCGCCTATACGCTGAGCTGGCAGCAGAAGGCTGACGTCGCCTCCTACCGTCTGTACCGCCGCGAGCTTGGCGGCGAGCTGCAGGAGCTTGCGGATACGGCGGCAGCTCCCTACACGGATGATACCGCGCAGAGCGATCATATCTACTGTTACTCGCTCCGCTACCTGGGTGGGAGCGGTGTTCCGCTGAGCGCTGTCCTTCCGAATACCGTTTATTATCGTAACGGTTCACCGTTCAGCGGTACCGCAGAGGTGAACGGCGTGGAGCGCACCTTCGATAACGGCGTGCTGCGCGAGGGCTTCATCACCCTCGACGACAAGACATATTTTTATGATGAGAACGGCGTTCTCGCGAAGGACCGTATCGTCGGTTCGGCGGCGAAGGGCTGGTGCTATGCCGATCCCGACGGCGTATGCTGTATGGGTGAGGATATGCGTAAGGCGGCGAAGTTCATGATGACGGTCTGCCGCGGCAATACACTCGAGGAACGCATGAAGTACGGTTATCTGTATATCGCGCACAACTTCCCCTACGAGCGCCGTTACAATACGCCGAAGAATGAGTCGACGATGCCCGCTATCGCGATCGATATGTTCGATAACCACAGCGGTAACTGCTACTGCTACGCGACCTGCTTTGCCTATATGGCAAAGATCGCCGGCTATCGCGTGCGTATTTCGATCGGAGCGACAGGCCCCGGAACCCCTCACGGCTGGGCTGAGGTCTATGTCGACGGAAAGTGGCTGTACTGCGACCCCGAGTCGGAGCTTCCGCGCTTCAACGTCCCGGATTACAACACCTATATGAAGGAGACGCACTACTGGGCGTGCAAGGCGGATTGGCATACCGAACTGACGCTTGAGGACGCAAAGGCTGTATGGGGCGAGGCGTACAAGTAATGATCTTCATGACACGCGAACGAGAATAGTTTAGATAACGGCACGGTGAGGAGCGTCTGCTTTCACCGTGCCGATTCTGTCGAAGGTGTATTGACGGAATCCCTACGGATCGATTTTTGAAAATAAGTATTGACAATCCCGATTCGATTTGTTATAATAACGCTTGTGAAATAAATCACGCAGGTATGGCGGAATAGGCAGACGCGCATGGTTCAGGTCCATGTGAGCATTGCGCTCATGCAGGTTCAACTCCTGTTACCTGCACCACAAAAAGGTATATCCGATTACGGATATACCTTTTTGTTTTATGATGGCAGGTAACAGGAGTTGAAAGGGCGTAAAGAAAACAGTCCGGCGGACTGTTTTTAGCCCGTGGAGCTGATTGCGGGATTGTCAGGAGAAGCGTGCGACAGACGTGATCCTGGAATCCTCCCGCAGAAGCGGATGTTACCTGCACCATTAAAGGCGTATACACCTCTTGGTGTATACGCCTTTAATATTTTACAAGCAAAGTGCGGGTAAGCAACCGAGAATAAATCCGAACACGCTGTAAATGGCAATATTTCGGAATAATTCGGCTTATCAATCTTGGCAGGCGCCAGCCTGCCTGCACTTTCTGCACCGAATTCTTCTCGAAATCTTGCACATTTTCAGTCCTTCGGAGTTTTGCCGGAGCAGATTTTCGTCTGATCGCGGCAAAACCACAGCGAACCCTGACGGGTTCGCGAGGATTTTAACAAAGAGCGGGCGGAAATATGCCCGTCAAAACCGGGTTCGGATTTGTTCTCGGTTGCTTAGGGTGACTGCAATAATCCGAACTGCGGTAAGGTGGAGCGTTAATGTGAAAAAATACTCTTGTCAAATGCTGAGTTTCTGGTATAATTTGAATATATGTTCAAAGGAGAGACCGACATGAATCTGATGCCCGCGCTGCCCGAGAGTATCTTTGATATCTTGTATCTGCTGTTTGCCGTGATCAGCGGCATTTGGCTGCTGACCAAAGCGAGGAATAATCGGCTGCTTCGCATCTTCGGCGTGATGACGCTCCTGCTCGGCTGCGGCGACGCGTTCCATCTGGTGCCGCGTGTGCTGAATTATTGGACTTCAGGGGACTATACCGCCGCTCTCGGGATCGGCAAGCTCGTGACGAGCATCACCATGACGCTCTTTTATCTGTTGATGGAGTATGCGCGCCGCCTGAGATACCGGATCGAAGGGAATAAGGCGCCGCTGTACACGGTATGGGCGCTGACTGTCGTGCGGATCGCGCTGTGCTGTTTTTCGCAGAATGAGTGGACGAGCGCTTCTCCGTCGCTTATGTGGGGAATCATCCGTAATATCCCGTTCGTGATCCTCGGCGTGCTGACCGTGGTGCTGTGGTCCCGTTCGGCGAAGGGTGATCAGCCGCTTCGATGGCTTTGGCTCGCGGTACTGCTGAGCTTCGGGTTCTACCTGCCCGTCGTGCTCTGGGCGCATACGGCGCCTCTTGTCGGAATGCTGATGCTTCCGAAAACCTGTATGTATATCTGGATGATCGTGATGTTCCGCCGTATCGCGAAGCGTTCGCTGTGATACGGTCATATACGAAAAGGAGAGATAACGATGAATAATTCGATGAAAAAAAGAACGATCGCACTGATCCTCGCCGTGATACTGGCGGTCTCCGCTTTTGCGTTCACGGGCTGTAATCAGCAGAAGTCCGAGCCTCAGACGACTGCCGACGAGCTGTACTTCACCCGGCAGGAGGGGCGCGATTCACCCAAGTGGGTGACCGAGCTCGACGCCGCTGAGGACGCGGAGCAGATGATTGTGATCGCGGGCGTGGATAAGTCGACCGCCTACATCACCATGCATGAGAAGAACAGCGACGGCAAGTGGCGCCAGCTGATCGCGACGCCCGGCTTCATCGGCTTAGACGGTCTGGGTGACGCGAATATCAACGACTGCTATACCCCTGTCGGCACCTTCACCGTCGATAAGGCGTTCGGTCTGGCGGATGATCCCGGCTGTAAGCTGGATTACACCAAGGTCGACGATACCTACTACTGGTCGGGCGACCCGAAGAATCACTTCAACGAGCTGGTATCCACCAAGGATATCCCCGATCTCGATACAGAGAACAGCGAGCATATCGCCGACTTTGACTATGCCTATCAGTATGTGCTGAATATGGGCTACAATTCGGAGTGCGAGGTGGAGAAGGGCTTTGCCTTCTTCTTCCACAGCTTCCGCGTCAACCGTCCCTACACGGGCGGCTGCGTCGCCGTGCCCGAGAGCGTGATGAAGTATGTCATGACGCACATCAAGCCCGGCTGTAAATTCACCATCGACTCGCTCGAGAACTTCAAGGGCGATCTGGACGCATGATAGAGAGGAAAAAGCGCTGTGTGATCGTCGGCGGTGCGCCGATCGGCGATTACGGCAGGATAAAGGCGTATCTGAGCGATAACGACGATGTGATCTGCTGCGACAGCGGACTAAGACACCGCGAGGGCCTCGGCGTTGAACCGACGCTGATCGTCGGGGATTTCGATTCCCATGAGAATCCTCACGCGGACGTCGAGACCATCGTTCTTCCGCGTGAGAAGGACGATACCGATACCTTCTATGCCGTGAAGGAAGCGGTAAACAGGGGATATGATGAGTTTCTGCTGGTGGGAGTGATCGGCGGACGGCTCGATCATACGCTCGCTAACCTGTCGATCCTCTACTATCTCGATACGATCGGTAAAACCGCCATCGCGGTGGATGATTACTCCGAGGTCGAGGTCGTGTCAACGTCCGCGACGGTCGACGACAGCTACCCCTACTTCTCTCTGCTGAATCTCAGCGGTGAAGCGGAGGGGATCACGATCACCGGGGCGAAGTTTCCGCTCGAGAACGGTTCCGTTACCTGCGACTACCAGTACGCCGTCAGTAACGAACCGCTGAAAGGACAGATCGCACAGATCACCATAGAGCGAGGCAGACTGCTGCTGATCAAGGATATATAAACGATAAAAAGCTCCCGTACCGCGTTTGAACTGCTCCAATTTGTACGGGCAGCACAAAAAAGCCCCCTAAAGGCAGAAA
>CAMVDB010000047.1 GCA_947166135.1 uncultured Clostridia bacterium
TAATCTCAACCGAATTATCCGATGATCTCACCGATAGGGTAGGGGGTATTGATCTTAGCGAGATACCGCCCGATCAGCGTCGCGTCGGTGATCTCGAGCTCCCCGCCCGAGATTCTCGCCGCGTCTATTGAGATCGTCGATTCCTGTACGATCTCCGCAAAGTACCATTGTATCATCGTGGCGTCGATCGGCGTGATCTTTCCGTCGCCGTCCGAATCCCCCAGCAGGATCGTCCCCGGCGCTTTTTCGCAACGGTCGCAGATCCCGTCCTTGTCATGATCGAGGTGACCGAGTGATGCCAGCCGTCTTGTCTGAACCTCGCCGCAGTTCTCGCATCGTAACAGATAACAGCCGTCATGCAGACAGGTCGCGCCGTCTCGTTCGATCTCCGTGAAGTGATGGATGCATCCGCTGTGGGTCGGCGTTTGGAGGTTCAAGGGGATCTCGCGCCCGAATAACCGCCACGCAAGCTCCGGATAGTCGATAAAGACGTTTCGGTTGCCCTGTATCTCCTGCGTGAGGTCGTTGCGCCTGAGCTCCCACGTGTCGACAGGGTCGTTCTCACACCATTGCAGCAGGGTGTCGAGGCTCTCGATGACCCTCTTGCCGCTGTTGCTTGTGTCGTCGGGATCGGGAGCGGGGAGCTGATCGCTCTCGATATCGGTGTACAGATTCGGTTGTTCCCAGCGGCAGTAGACGTACAGCAGGATGCGCGCGACGTCGCCTTTGACGTCGTCCTTACACTCGAAGAGATCATCGCCCTTGTTGACCCAATAGCAGGTATTCCCAAGCACCTCTCCTTCGGTGAAGCCTGCGCTGTAGGTGCCGTCGATGTAACCGAAGAGGTGGTCGCTCTTCGCGCGGTTGAGCGAGTCGACCGACGGGCGCAGGTGGTGCAGGTCGGCGCCGCCGTTTTTCTCTTGGTAAGAGGCGCGGCTCTTCGGCTAGATATGCTCGCGGTTGAGCTTCACGTTCGTATTACTGCCTGATACGTCGGAGTAAAACATGAGGTAGCTGTCCTCACCCGCCTGCGTATCGGTGAACGGCCAGTAATACGCCAGCGAACCGTTCTTGTAGCCCGAGTAGGTGGTGTAGGTCGTGTGGGTCGCGCTCATCAGCTCGTGCAGACGGTCGAACAGCGGATTATCCTGCATGGCGGTATAGCCGGTGGAGGTGTCCTTTGCGCCGGATAAGGTGAGGAGATTGTCGTATGTAAAGTCGCCGATGTAGTAGCTCTCTGCAGTAGGGGATAAGCTCATCGCAACTTGATGACGAACCGTGTCGTTCTTCCCCGACGGGTCGGAGAACGCGCTCGCCGATATCGTGAACAGCAACGTAAACGTAAGAAATACAGCGGTAAAAACAGTGATTCGCTTAAACATGATGATGCCTTTCTTGATGATAGTCATCGCGAAGTCCTTCAGGGCTGTTGCAATCCCGAACGAGATTCTACGGTATAGGTGAAGTCGGAATAATAAGTATCGGACAGAAAGTCGATCCCCTTGAATATCACGCGGTCATAAAACACATCAACGATGTACCCCTGCGCGTTGTCGCCGGTGAAGGTGCGGTCGAGAATATGTCCTCCGCCGTGATCGCTCACGATCCGTGTGCTGCCCGACAGTGCGGGGATGTGCAGTGTATGACAGGGATGGTCGGTATAGTTCAGTCGATCGCGCAGATCGACATGGGTGTGCCCCGACATCCAGATAGTTTCCGGATGGTTACACAGCAGATGATAAAACCGCAGATTGTTCACAAAGGGCTGATTGTTTTTATCGTGCGTTCTCAGCGCTCCCGCATAAGCGGGACGGTTCTTGTCATCGCCGACGCCCAAGCCGTACAGGTTCGCGTGCTGAATGAGGAATACGCGACGATCATCTTGATCACCCGCTTTCAACTGTTGTTCGACCCAATCCATCTGATCGTCGGAAAAGTTGTCGATCTCGTTGGTGCTCACGCCGTTTTCAAGCGAGAGGAACAGGAACACGTCGCCGCTGTTCGGCTCGGTGTATGCGTAGTAGGTTTTGCCGGGCTGTCGTGCAATGGACTTTTCACCGAGCTTTGTATAGCGGATGAAGTCGCGTCGGCAGTCGTCGAGCGAGTTCAGTCCGTATTTAGCACTGCGCGTTTCGTGATTCCCCATCGCTTCCAGAATAAGTCCGTCGTAACCCGATTCGTCTATGATCTGCCGATAGCGGCGCCATTCTTCCTCAGCGCCCGAGGCATTCGTCACCTGATCGCCCGCGCTGATGATGAAGTCGCATTGATGCAGCTTGATGATCTCCAATGCGTGGCGAAAGTTCTCCTCCGCATGGATGAAGTAGGTGTTTTTACCGCCGTTTTCGAGATCGATATGGATGTCGGAAATCGCCGCGAAGCGGTACAAAGGCTGATTGCTCATAGAGTCACCTAAGAGGGCAGCCTCCCGAAGGAGGCTGATATCCATGTGTTATTTGTATGTGTAGTAGGAGCATCTGTAGTAGCCGCGGCTGTCTGTACCGAGCGCTGAGTCATAATAGTAGCCCTGATCCCTGGTGATGCCCAGCGGCAGATCGACGGTCTGCTTGCCGGAGCCGTTGCTGAAGATGACAAAGTTGTATTTCCCTGCGGGGACGGTGAGCTTGTAGATCTTCTCGCCGTACTTGTTGGTGGTGAATTCCTTCATCGCCTCACCCGGCCAGGTACCGTTCTTCGCTTTGTTGTGCCCCTCGGAGCAGTAGGCATAGACCTTTGACCATCCGAGGTTGTTCGAAAAGTAGATGTCGATGCTGTCTCCCTGATAGAACTGATCGACGGCGGCGGTAAAGTCGTTGTACGCCGCGTTCAGGGTCGCGTAGTCGGCGTTGGTTTTGTACGCCTTTTTCAGTGCCATATACTGGTCGTATGACGCGAGGGAGATGTACTTGTCGAGAGCGTCCTTTGCCTGCGTACGCAGGGTGTTGAGATCGGCGCCGACGGGAGCGAGGTCGCCCTTCTCTCCGGCAGCGGCATACTCCTCGATCGGGAACACGTGAAGGATGCCCGAGATGTAGCGCTGGATCAGCGTCGCGTCGATGATGTTCACTTCCTCGTCGCCGTCTACATCCGCGTTGACGGTATTGATCGGGGTCGGTGTGGGAATGCCCAACTCGTAGCGCTGGATGAAGGTGACGTCCATTACGTTGACGTCCTCATCGTTGTCCGCGTCGCCGTACAGCACGGTGACAGGAGGCTCGGTCGGCTTCTCCGTCGGAGGCTGGGTCGGCTTCTCGGTGGGCTTTTCGGTCGGTTTCTGCGTAGGAGGTTGAGTCGGCTCTTCGATCAGCGAGGTGCGTTGCGGTACGATATAGGTCGCCGCGGGGATGATCTTGTTTTCATACAGGTTTGTACCGTAGAAGATCGTCGCGTCGCGGTAGACCTCGACGACATAACCCTCGGTCAGCTCGCGCGAGGTGTCGTCCTCTCGCTCAATCTTGCTGTTGATATTGCGTACGCCGCCGACGGACGAGTTGTGGATCATCGTCGCAGAGGTGCGATCGTTGGTGCTGTAGTTGAGCTGCAGGTCATATTTGAAGTGAGTGTGGCCGCAGATGAACACGGCGTTTTTGTAGCGCTTGAGCAGCGCCTTGAGCTTGGAGGTCGAGCCGCAGGTCTCCTTGAGCGGGAGGTTGTAGCAGGTCTTGTCGAGTCTGTCGCCGCAGCCCCAAAGCTCAAAGTTCGCATGCTCGAGGATGAAGGTGTTCTTACCGTCGTTTTCGTAGGCGGCGAGCTTTTGCCCGAGCCAGTCGAGCTGTTCGTCGGTGAACTCATCAACGCGGTCGGTGTAGAAGCCGCCCTCCAGCGCCATGAAGAGGAAGTGGTCGCCGGTGCGCGGCTCGGTGATCTCAAAGTACGCATTGCCGCTGTTGATCGTGTCGGCAGTGGAGTCGAGGCCGGTGATCTTGCTGAAGTAGTCGGAGCCGGTTTTCCAGTCCTTGTTCTGCGCATTTGATTCTGTATCGTAGTTCCACAGCTCGTGATTGCCGATTGCCTCATAGACGGGGTTCGCGTAGTCGCTCTGTGCGAGGATTCTCAGGTAGGTGTTCCACTCCTCGGGGTAGAAGGGGTTTGCACCGCCTTTGCTGTCGGCGCGCTGGTTGTTGACATGGTCGCCGGTCGATACGATGAAGTCGACGTTGCGATTCGCCGCCATCTTGAAGGCGTCGGTCAGATGCTCTTCATCATAGGGGTATTTTGTTGAGGAGCCCTCTTCGTTGGAGCTGATGTGTATATCGGAGAGGGAGGCGAAGCTGTACAGCATATCGCTGTCCTGCGTGAAGGGTGCCTTGTCGATCGGCAATTTGTAGCTGACGGCGGCAGCAGACGCGTTCAGGCTGGACGGTGTCCCGCGGAAGCCGAGGATCTGTGTCGCCTTGGCGGGAATAGCGCTGTTCTCGGGCATGGTGAAGCTCTTACTGCCGGAGTTCGGTACGCTGAGGGTACAGATCGGGTAGTAGCCGCTCAGCGCTGTGTTGTCATCAGCCCAGTAGAGAGCGTAGGTACCGCCCGAGGAACTGTCGGCGCTGACGGTGATCATGCCCTGCGCAAAGCCCCGATCATAGGCGTTGCGCCCCTGCCAGGTATAGGTGATGGTACTGCCTGCAGCAGTTGCGGCGAGCGCACAGGCACTGCACAAAATGATCGCGACAAGCAGAGCGGATAAGAAGATGCGGAATTTTTTCATTTTCTCAGCTCCTTGGTTACATATATAGTCAGTGTATCATATAGCGGAGCCGAAATAAAGGGGATAATCATTTTTTTGTGTAAACCGTATAAGGGTGATGATCTCTTTTTGTAAGAAAACCACAAGGCACGACAATATCTGCCGTGCCTTGTTTATAGGAGTTTCTGATGAAAAACGAATCAAGCGTTGGGAAGTACGGTAACGTTGAGGTTGCTGTCAACGGAAAGGGTGAGGTTTACGGGGACCTGTACATCGTCAGCGGTGTTGTACATCAGGGTGACGTGGCTGATGCCGGGGGTCACGCCGAAGCACTGGAAGTTGTATTCCTCGCGGTCGAAGTTGTAGTCGCAGCGAACGAGAACGCTCAGGCTGTCAGCCTTGTAGTCCCAGCCGAAGCCGCCCTTCGAGGTCTTGCCGTGAGCGGTGTATGCGTAGGGGTTGCCGCTGTTGGTCGGAACAGGGGACTTGGTGTCAATGAAAACGCGCTCGCCGTTGACGATCTTGATGGTGTCATCGGTGGTGGAAGAAGTCTTGAACAGGGTCTTTACGGAAGCTTCGGTCGGCGCGACGGTAGGAGCCTGAGTGGGCGCTACGGTGGGAGCGGGTGTAACGGCTTTCTTCGCGGCTGCTGCCTTCTGTTCAGCGAGCTTCTTCTCAGCCGCCTTCTTCTGAGCTGCCTTCTGTGCTTCTGCTTTCATTTTAGCTGCCTTGATCTCGGCAACTTTCTTCTCAGCCGCTTTCTTCTCGGCTGCCTTCTTCTGAGCTGCCTTCTGCGCTTCGACCTTCTTCTGCGCTGCCTTTACCTCGGCGGCCTTCTTCTGAGCCGCTGTCGTATCGGTCGCCTTTTTCGCTGTGATATTCTCGGTCGGGGCGGTGGTCGCCTTGATGAGATCGGCGGTTTTCTTGTTCGCTGTCAGCGCGGGGGTGTTTGCCTTGACGGAGATCGCGGTGGTCGGGGATGCGGTCTTGGTGACCTTCGGGGCGTTCATCGCGCCGAATACCATCGCGCCTGCGGCGATCACGCCGACCATGGCTACAGCGACTGCACCGATGAAGATGCCCTTCTTTGTCGCCTTCTTCTCTACTGCGGTGTTGGTGTTCTTCTCGTTGTAAAAGTTCTTGTTAGTCATTTTAATTCCCTCCTGATTTTTGTTTTTATTTTTTTGGTAAATGACTGTTTTGTTCCGCCGTCGTTTCTTAATATTCAGCAGTCTTTCTGATCGGCGGCTTGGATCAAGTTTTTGACTTGTTCCCTTGACTGTGGCTATAGCATAACATACCCACTATGACAACAGTATGACAAAAATCAGGGTTTTTTTAACTTTTTTTGAAAAAGTTTTAAAATAATGAAAAAGGAGCTTGCCAAGCGACAAACTCCTCCTATGTATACTATAATATAATATTTATGCGATGAAAGACTTGATATCGGCGATCACCGTATCGCGGCAGTAATCGTTGAGGATCTCGTGGCGATAGCCCTCGTACAGCTTAAGTTGTACGTTTGCGCCCGCTTCTTTCAGAAGCTCATAGACCTTTTTGACGCCTGCGCCGTGCTCGCCGACGGGGTCCTCACCGCCTGCTGTCAGCAGGATCGGTTTTTGCTTGTTCATCTTTTCGAACCAATCGCTGTCATTGCTGTATTTGTTCAGTTTGACCAGATCCTGCATCGCGGACAGTGTGAACTGATAGGTGCAGAACGGATCGACGCGATACTTGTCGCGGTTCTCCTTATTGACGGAGAGCCACGCGTAAGGATCGTTCTCCTGCTCGAAACCCTTGTTATAGGTGCCGAACGCCATGTTCTGCACCAGATTGCTGTATCCGCGCTCGCCCTTGAACGCCTTGAGCATGCCGCATACGGCGATACCCGCACCCGCGGCGGGGTTGGGGCCGCCGGTACCCATGACGATCAGCTTATCATAATGGTCATACTTAGCGGCGGTCAGACGGACGATGAACGAGCCCATGCTGTGACCCATGAGGATGAAGGGGAGATCCTCTCCGTACTCTTTGCGCACATCGTCGCCGAAGAGGTATACGTCGTCGGTGAGCTTCTGCCAGCCGTTCTTATGCGCGATGAAGCCCAACTCGCCGGTATCCCTGGCAGTATTGCCGTGACCGAGGTGGTCGTAGCCAAAGGTGATATAGCCCGCCTCGGCGATCTCCCGCATGAAGGAATCGTAGCGACCGATATATTCGCACATGCCGTGTACGACGTGCATCAGACCCTTCGCTTCACCCTCGGGGAGATAGATTTTACCTTTGAGCTGATGTTGTTTGTCGGAAGACAGAACTTCCCTTTCAATAACCTGAATCATGGGTTCCTCCTTATGGATTTATACTAAGTATCCATTAAACGCTTTAACAAATTTGTTAGCGAGAAATTTCGCAGAGCAAGGCGGAGGACGCAGGCATACTGGCGTATGTCAAGGACGACAACACCGCTATGCGTTATAGGGGTCCCCGACGCGCCCCTGCGCGGTGGGGAAAGGAGGAGCCGCCACTCGAGGTCAAAGCGTACCTACCGGATACGCTTACCGAGAACGGCGAGCGACGACGCATCGCAATAAATGTTAAAGTGTTTTAATGATACTTAGTATTATATAACGGTGATTGTTTATTCTGATCTGAGTGCTGTTACGGGATCGCTCTTCGCTGCCTTGCGCGAGGGGATGATGCCGCCGATGAGGGTGAGCACGATGCTCAGCAGGATCAGGATGAGTGCCGCGAGGGGAGGCAGGATAGCGTTGATCCCCTCCTGACCCGTCAGCGAGTGCAGGATCGGGTTCGCGATCAGGATCAAGAGCTGTGATATAAGGATGCCGATCACGCCCGCCAGCGCACCGATGATGAAGGTCTCGGCGTTGAATACCTGTGAGATGTTGCGCTTGGAGGCGCCGATCGCGCGCAGGATGCCGATCTCCTTCCTGCGTTCCAGTACGCTGATATAGGTGATGACGCCGATCATGATCGACGATACCACCAGCGAGATCGCGACGAAGGCGATCAGCACGTAGCTAATAGCGTTGATGATCGTGGTGACAGAGCCCATCAGCGCGTCGACGAGATCGGTGTAGCTGATGATCTTATCTTCCTCGCCCGCCTTCTCCATGCGGTCGTTGTAATCGCTGATGATCTGCTTGATATGCGTTTTGCTGTCGAAGTCGTTGGGATAGATGGTGATGGCGGCGGGCTTAGCGATATCTGCGTAGCCCAGCTTTCTGAGGTTGCTGTCATAGGTGTTCTTCTGCGGGGACATCAGCGATACCATCAGGTCGCGCAGCTCCTCGGGGGACATTTCGGTCTTGAACATATCCGCCAGCGCGTCGGTATCAAAGTTGAAGCCGTTCAGAAGGTTGTCGGAGATACCGGACATCAGCCCATTCATGCTCTTCTCCAGCTTTGAGGAGATCTGAGATCCGACGGAGCTGAAGATCTGCTGCATGGCGGCGCCCATCTGTTCTGAGAAGGCTTTTGAAAAACCGCTCATGCTCTGTGTAATACCGGAGGTGTCGATCGCTTCCTTTGCCACATCGCCGATGAGCTTCTTCGCTTCATCGGTCTCGAGATATTTTCGGAACATATCGAGCATATAGGAGGCGGAGGGAAGCTTGTTTTCCTCTGCGTACTTTTCGTAGGCGTCCGCGAGCTGCTTGGTCCAGCCGTTGATCTCCTCGTCGGTGGGCTGTGAGCTCTGCAGCTTCTCTCTGAGCTCCTTTAAGCCGTCGGAGAGGATCTTCTGTGCTTCTTCGGAAGTAACATAGTCGCGGATATGACTCAGGTCGGTGATAGGATAGCCCTTTTTGATCGCCCACGCCAGATAGCCCCTGAGGTATTTTTCCGCCAGTGCGGTGAGGTCGCTTTCTGAGATCATCTCGTCGCCGTGGTCCTTGAGATACTGCGTGATGTCACTGCGGATCATCGCGATCGCTTCGTCGGTTCGCAGGAAACCCACGAGCGATGAGGGCAGCTTGCTGATATCGGCGCGGGGATCGCCTTCGGTGTAACGGGAATAATCCTCGAGGACCTTGTTGAACAACTCCCTGAGCTTATCCTCGGTCATGTTGATCTTCACGCCGTCGAGCATCTTCTCGAGATCCTTTTCGCTTATTCCGGGCATCAGCTTGCCCAGATCAGCGGGGTTGACCGCTGAGCTCAGGTCGAGGTTCGAGAAATCGATCCCGCTGAGATCGAGCTTTGAAAAGTCGAGACCGGAATTTTTGAAATCAAAGGCTTTATTGATCGCGTCCTTGTCAACGTTGAACAGCGAGCTCATATCCATGTTGTTCTCGGATTCATCGTCAAAACGCTTGCCGGTAAAGACGTTGACATCGGGTTCTTTCAGCTGAGATTTGACAATGTCGGTGTCCGCTGCCATCTCGATGACGTGCTTGGTCAGCGACGCGGGATACCCGATACCATATTCGTTGGTTTTGGCGCCGCCCTCGGAATTCGGTTGGATCACGCCGACAATCTTCAGCGTTTCGGCGTTTTTGAGCTTTTCACTGACATACTTTTTATCTTTACCGTGATCCGACCAGACCTTGTATTTCTTGTCATAGGTATACAGCGCTGTGGATGGCAGAAGCTTGAACTCCATGCCGATAAAATCATCATAATCATAGCTGACGATACCGGAGGTCGGCTTATAATCCTTGCCCTCGGAGAAGGCTTCGACCATCTCGTCGAGCTCCTTTGGATCCTTCAAGCCCATGATATAGAGCGTGATGTCCGAGATTCGGCCGGTCGGTGTCAGCGATACGACACATTCGTTGTAGTTTTCGGGCCACTTGCCCGCCATCAGGTCATAGCCCTTCCGGAACATTTTGTCGCTTTCAGGTATTTCGTAGAAGGTGTTGCCGTTTGAGAAAGAGGACATCAGGGTGTTGCCGCTTCTTTCGCTTGAGAAGCCCAGAGCCTCGAAGCTGTTGTTCGGATTGACCTGACGGTAACCCTTGTCGTTTTCCTTATAGATACGCGGCGTGACGTTGTAGCTGTAGTCGATCGCCTGCACATAGTCCTGAATATCACATTCATCGCTGTCGAAATAGCTCTTGAGCGATTTTAAGTCGTTGGAGGTGACGCCGGAGAGCAGATTCGTGACCGCGCTCCACTCCTGAACTTCTTTCTCGTCTTTTGTCGCGACGGCTGTGCCGTTCTCGTTCGCGCCTCCGGTCATACTTGCAGCGTACATCGAGGTGAGATTGAAGCTGGTGTCGGTGATCTGCAGGGGGTAATCCTGCAGGCTGTCCTCTTCTACGCTGCGGATGTACTGATTCGCGCCGTTGGACATCGCCAGGATCATCGCGATGCCGATGATACCAATGGAGCCCGCGAAAGAGACGAGAATGGTGCGCGCCTTCTTCGTCCACAGGTTGTTGAAGGAGAGGGCGAGTGACGTCAGGAGCGACATAGACGACTTGCCCATGTTTTTGTGTACGCTTTCGCCCGCGTCGGAGGGCTCGAAGGGGTCGGAGTCGGAGGTGATCTCACCGTCCTTGAGTGTGACGATACGGGTCGCGTACTTTTCGGCGAGCTCGGGGTTATGGGTGACCATCACGACCAGCCGATCCCGGGCGACCTCCTTGAGCAGATCCATGACCTGCAGGCTCGTGTCGCTGTCCAGCGCGCCGGTAGGTTCGTCGGCGAGCAGGATATCGGGATCGTTCACCAGCGCGCGTGCGATCGCGACGCGCTGCATCTGTCCGCCCGAAAGCTGTGAAGGCTTCTTATGGATATGCTCCTCCAACCCCACCTTGACCAGCGCTTCCTTTGCGCGGCCGGTGCGCTCGGCGGAGGGGATGCCGCCGATGGTAAGCGCGAGCTCTACGTTTTTAAGGATACTCTGGTGGGGGATGAGGTTGTAGCTCTGAAAGACGAAGCCGACCGAATGGTTGCGGTAGCTGTCCCAGTCACGGTCGGTATACCGCTTGGTTGATACGCCGTTGATGATCAGGTCGCCGTCGTTATAGCGATCCAGACCTCCGATGATGTTCAGCAGGGTAGTCTTGCCGGAGCCGCTCTGTCCGAGGATCGCGACAAATTCGCTGTCGCGCAGACTCAGCGAGACGCCCTTGAGCGCCTCCTGTACGAGTGTTCCGGTTTTATAAACCTTTCTGATTCCTTTGATTTGAAGCATATCATTCTCCTTACTATCGCCGCAGCAGCTGAATTTGCGCTGTGCCGGCAGGGCGGATGATCTGATAATATAATTTACCTATTATAATATAGGTTACATTATATAATTTAATTCGGCAGGTGTAAAGAAATCTTACGAAAGAGTCATTAAAAATTTACAATATTGACACAGAAAACCCACTTTTTCACCGTATCGTATATTAAGAAAAGCTCCCTGAACGGGAGCTTTCGGTCACGATGATTCTTTTCCTTTTTCGGCGAGCCTTTTCGCAAGCTCATAGATGTTGCGCGAGGAGTTTTTGCGTACATAGCTGCGGCAGCTCTCGCGCATCTTTTTGAGCCGCTCATCGTTCTTGAGCAGCGAGCCGACCGTTTCGACGGTATCCGTGCTCTCTTTCAGGATGACGGCGATATCGTTAGCCTCGAGCAATGCGGCGTTCTGCTCCTCCTGACCCGGATAAGCTTTAAACACCACCATCGGCAGGGCGCAAGCGATGCTCTCCGAGGTCGTAAGTCCTCCGGGCTTGGTGATGATCAGGTCGGCAGCATGCATATAGTCGTCTACGTTGTCGATGAAGTAGAACAGCCGCGTCGGTTTGCTGTTTACGGCGGAACGGCGGAAGGTCGAAGTGATCCTGTCCGCGATGTCCTCGCTGGTGTTGTAGATGAAGCGGATCACGCTGTCCTCGCTCAGACTCTTGATGAAGTCCGGCTCGTCGGGGGTAACGATCTCCCGATCGCTGTTGATCATTTCATCAAAGGCGTCGTACAGTCTTTGGTTCTTACCGGTGATGACAATGATCTGATAGTCAAGGTCGATCTTCAGCAGGTTTTCATATATCTCTAATATATCGTTCACGCCGAAGCTGCCCGCCATCAGCAGGACGGTACGCTTTTCGGGGTCAAACCCGAGCTCGGCGAGCACCTCTTCACGTTTTCTGCCGTTGCCTTCGTAGAATTTCTCGAATACGGGGTGACCGTAGTCATAGATACATTCGGGCTTGACCTTATACTCCTGCGTCAGGATGTATTTCGCGGTATCCGAGGCGGTGATGTAAGCGTCGATGCCGTCGTTGACGTAGGTTCGGTGGGGGAGAAAGTCGGTGACGATACTGATCAGCGGTACCTGATAATTGTTTTGGGTTTTGATATAACCCATGATCCCGCCCGCGAAGGGGTGACAGCTGATGACTACGTCGGGTTGGTAGCCCTCGATGATCGGCTGCAGCTTTTTGGCACACTGTTGATACAGTACGTTGACCGTATCTGACAGAGCGGATTTTTTATCAGCGCTCTTATAGATGGCGCCGAACAGCGCAGGGGTCAGTGTGACCAGTGCCTTGTATCCCATGACGACGGTATTATTCACCAGTGCCGAGTACTCCTTGAAGACGTCGATGATGTCGACGTGTGCGGAGGGATCGGTAGCGTTGATAGTGGATTTCAGTGCGTTCGCGGCGCGGTTGTGACCGCCGCCGGTCGACGCGGAAAGAATCAGTATATTCATGATATCTCCCGGGGACAAAGTTTCTTGAATCCTATTATACCTCTTTTTCCTGCGTTATTCAATATGCAATTGCGGGGCTTTATCCATTATTCATAATAAAACCAACCGCCGCGGTAGTAAATATCGTCGGTTTTTTCGTTTTATAATTCTTTTAAAGATTATTAATTTGATTTTCTTAGGATATTATATAAACAAGTGTCGGCGGCATTATTAATGTTGCCGTTTTTCCCGATAATAAGGCGTTTTGCCTGTTGATATACAGTAATTTTTCAGATAAGGAAGTGGTTGTATGAGCAAGGATTATCGGTCAAACACCATGGAATTAGATTCGATTTTAGAAGAAGCGCGCAATCGTAAGAACGGCGCTTCCGGCCGTACTGCGGCGCCTAAGTCTGCGCCCCGTACCGCTGCGGCGAAGCCTGCGCCCCGTCAGCAGCAGTCCCCTAAGACAACTCAGGCACGCAGGAGCTTCAACGATGATTTTGTCCTGACGGATGATGAGAATCAGGCGACGAGCGCCGCTTATGCCGTCTATGACGACGATGATTATGAGGAGCGTCCCCGCAAGAGCAAGACGGGTCTGATCGTCGCTCTGTGTATCGTGGGCGTGATCCTGCTGGCCGGTATCGGCGGATTGGTCATGTACCTGAACTCCGGCTCTCAGCCCGGTCCCTCCGGCACCTTCTCCGATAACGTATACGTCAACGGTAAGTCCCTTAAGGGTCTGACGCTGGACGAGGCGCGTGCGCTGCTGGGCCCTGTTGAGAAGGAGCTTGCCGATCAAATCAAGATCACCGTCAAGGCGGGCGATAAAAGTTTTGATCTCACAAAGAACGACTTCAAGGTCAGCTTCAATACCGAGGACGTCCTTGCTCAGGCGAAGAAGTATTCCGAAGAGAAGGGCATCAAGACCTCTGATCAGAACTATGAGATACAGATGACGGTCGATGAGAGCAGCTGCAAGAGCGCTGTGAACAAGATCGCGGGCGAGATCTCGAGCGAAGCCAAGGACGCGACCGTTACCAAGTTCGATCCCGACGCTTCCGATATGTTTACGATCGAAGCGGAGCAGAAGGGCGTCAAGCTCGAGGAGGACAAGACCGTTTCCGCGCTGTCCTCTCTGATCAAGCAGGGCACCTACACCGGTACCGTTGACGCGCCGACTACCCAGGTCGACCCCAAGGTCACCAAGGATTTCTTAGCGGGCAATATCGTCGAGCTGTCCCACTTCTCGACGACTTCCTATAATAACTCCAACGGTAATGAGAATATGCGCATCAGCCTCGCTGCCTGCAACGGCTCCATCATCAATCCCGATGCGACATGGTCATT
This sequence comes from uncultured Clostridia bacterium, assembly GCA_947166135.1. GTDB lineage: Bacteria > Bacillota > Clostridia > Oscillospirales > Acutalibacteraceae > Ruminococcoides. The sequence goes on from CAMVDB010000047.1 coordinate 13,683, forward strand.
CAACGACTGTACCGGCGATTCCAATCAGGAGTCCAACGGCTATCTTCCCGCCGGCGTCATCGTTGAGGGACGCAGCGAGACCGGTATCGGCGGCGGTATCTGCCAGTCGTCCACGACCATCTATAACGCCGCGCTGCTCTGCGGTATGAGCGTTGTCGAGCGTGAGTGCCACTATTACCAGTCCGCCTACGTCGAGGCGGGTCGCGACGCGACCATCGACTACGGCAACATCGACTTAAAGCTCAAGAACCCCTTCAGCTACCAGCTGTTCATGAAGTGCTGGATGGACGGTACCGAGCTCCACTGCACGATGTACGGTCTGAAGAACGATAAGTTCGACCGTATTGAGATCAATACCTATGATCCCGAGTATTTTGATAACGGCTATACCGTCAAGGCGACCCGCACCTATTATAAGGGCGATACCAAGGTCGATACCGACGAGCTGCCGCGTTCTACCTATTACACCTCCGCGCCGTCATCGGGCTCTTCCTCCGACAGCGGCAGCTCCGATTATAACTACGGCGGCGGGTCCTCTTCGACTCCCGAGACGCCCGTTACGCCTGAGACTCCCGAGGTTCCCGACACTCCTGAGGTTCCCGATACGCCTGAGGTCCCCGATACCCCCGAGGTCCCCGATACCCCCGCGACTCCCGAGGGTTGATTCACGATTATCTTTTCCCCCTGTCAGTATGGCAGGCAATATCATTAAGATAAGAAAACAAGAAAAGAAAGAATTGCAGTCGAGATAAA
>CAMVDB010000048.1 GCA_947166135.1 uncultured Clostridia bacterium
TCGGCACTACACTCGTGATGCTCCCCAGGCTGAGAAAGAAAAAAGAGGAAGAAGCGGCGTAAAGGCGCCCGTCCTTTTGCAGTCATTCCGGGGGATTTAGCCCGTGGGGATCTCACAAAGAGGGATTGCCGCGTCGCTCGCTCCTCGCAATGACTGTGTAAATATTAAAACCGAAAAAAAGGAGAGAACAACATGAGATTTTCATTTCCCACGAAATTGTTATCCTGTCTGCTGACGCTGGTGATGGTGTTCACTGCGTCCGGCGCGACGACAGCCGCCGCGGCAGACAACAACGGCGGCAAGTATGTTAAGGACGTATTCATCGCCTACGCGTACGGAGACAGTGAAGACCCGGCGAAGGAATGGCTGACCCAGCACGGCTATCAGCCGATCGCCGACCTCAACGCCGGTAAGACCTCGGCAACTAAGACCAACACGGTCGCTATGCTGGGCATCACCCGCACCGATGACCCGAGCGAGGCGATCACCGACATGGCGGTCATGAACATGAACGGCGGCTACAGCTTCGATAAATACGAAGAGATCGTAAAACAGAAGAGAGCTGATATCGACGAGTTCATCAATACCTTCATCCCCGCGCTGAACGAATACCGCGAAAACTACAACGGCAAGGGCAGCGAGGGCGGCAAGAAGCGCGCTCAGATGGCGCATGACCTCCTGAACAAGTTCTTTGACGGCGACCCCGAGGGCGACTATGCCGTGAACGACACCGGTAAGCCGCTGGGCGATCTCTTCCTCAATAAGACCAAGCAGGAGATCGGCAACGACGCGTACAACGCGCTTTCGGCTGATCAGAAGCTGAACACCGCTGATTTTGAACAGATCATCCTCGAGAGCTCCGGCCCCGCGGTACTGATGATCGAGCAGATACTCGCGCTCGCGACCGATACTGCCGAGGAATCCTGGATGGATCGTCTGAACGGTCTGTCCGGTCGTGACCTGGTCAAGAATATCGCTGAATATGTACCCTCCGCAAAGGGAAAGAATCTCGCGCCTTCAGCGGCGATGAACCTTCTCGCGGCGCATTATGAGGACTATGCGAAAAACCTCGCCAATGACTGGAAAGACGTTCATGATGATATCCTCTGGTATGAGCAGTACTGTGAGGAGCACAACCTCGTGAAGGATGAAGAAGAAACCGGCGAATCATACGGTTCCAAATTGAATGAACACTTCAACAAGTTGAAGGAAGCTGATCTCGATAAATACAACGACGAGATCAAGCGCTTCACCAAGGTGGATTCTTATTATTATTTGATAACGGAAGTATCCTATACCGGCGAATGGGGCGAGACGCTCTATGAGCTCTTCCGTCCCGAGGATGAAAGCGCGGATTACAGTAAAAAAACCGAATATTTCGCTCCTATAGCCGCCGCTCTCTCCGACGGTCAGCGCGCGGCGCTGAAGTTTATCAGCCTCTCCACCCTGCTTAAGCTCGGAGCAGACAGCGATTCTGTAATGGAAGCGGACTTCCCTTCCACAGACGAGATGTTCAAGGATTCGAAGGGTGAAAAGCTGGAGACCATCTCCATCTACAGCGGCATCAACCGCGCCATCTTCCGCGAGGGCGTCGCGCTGACAAACAGAGCAATGGTGGAAAAGAACATGGGCAACGATCCCTACGGCGATATCTGGGATGTCGGCGGTATGGTCGATATCATTTCCTATACCTCCCTCGGCGTCGGCACTGTTTCAGTGATCGCCGGCGCGGCAATGGCATCCTATGCGTCAAAAGCTCTTCCCGGCTTGAGGACTGCGTTTGAAGCAACAAAAGCCCCGTATCAAGAAGCTTTAAATGCTGCTAATGCAGCGTTGGAAGCAGAAAGATCGCTGATGAAACAAGGTAATCTTTCTGCTATTGTTAATCCACAAAGACTTGCTGCTCAAGAAGGCGTTTATAGTGCGTTTAAAGATGCTGCAAAAAAATTTAACGATGCTAAGAAAGCTGTGCAGAGCATGCAAAAAGTCAGCACCGCAGGCAAATGGCTGGCGGGTATCGGCGGCGCGCTGATGATCGCGTTCGCTATCCTCAAGGGCGTTCAGATGTATCAGTACTACCACGTTGAGTTCTCCAAGATCCCCATCATGATCGTCGATGAAGCCGATATCGTGACGACTGTCAAGGGCGATGACGGCAAGGATATCACGCTGACCAACTTCGACCAGTTCATGTATTATGACGTCGTAAAGTGTAACCGTCAGGAGATCGGTCTCAGCCCGAGCGCCCAGAAGAACGTAGATAAATACAAGGAATGGAACTGCGGCGACGCCGCGGACATCAACGGCGACGTCGGTCAGGAATGGGTGGCGATGTACGTCAACCGCTCGCCGAAGAAGGGTAACCCGATCTTAGCCGATTCCCTCGTCTTAAAGCTGGGTAAGGACAGTGAAAAGAAACCCGCCGACCGCAACGGATATCTCCATTTCTTCACCATCGATGATCCCTTCAGGATGGACAACGATAACTATTCCTACAGCGCATATAAGGACAAAGACGGCTATTCCGGCATGTACCTTTATTGGAATGGTGATGTGAACGCTTTCGCTGACGGCGCGTCGACTACAGCCTCCGCGTTCAACGGCGGCTACTTCGCGCTCGCCGGTATCGGCGGTCTCGCCCTCGGTATCCTCGGCACTACACTCGTGATGCTCCCCAGGCTGAGAAAGAAAAAAGAGGAAGAAGCCGCATAAACAGCAATAGATTCCGAAGTTGTTCGGTAAAAGTGATTCGGGGGTTTTTATGAACCTCGGAATCACAAGGTTAATCAATAAAACTCATTATAAACAATCAGGAGGATACTAACATGGGACTTTTTGGAAAAAAGAAGAATAATACCGCATCGAATTCGGTCAATAACGCCTTTCTGAAGATAAAGACTTCAAAAGACGGAGCAGAATACACCTTTATGCTTGAAGGCAGACTTGACACCAACACATCTCCCGAGCTTAAGAGCAAGGTGGATGAAGTGGTCGATGATGCAAAGAAGCTGGTTTTTGATCTCGAAAAACTGGATTACATCTCCAGCGCGGGACTGCGCGTCCTGCTCGGATCGGCTCAGGCTATGGAAGATAAGGGAGAGATGGTTGTCCGCAATATCACCCAGCCTGTACGGGACATCTTTGATCTTACGGGATTCAACCTGCTGTTCAACATCGAATAAGACGTAAAGCCTGATCCGAACGGCATGGATTACATAATGCAGTAAGGAGAAAAACTATGATAGATCAAGCGGTCGCCAACGGATTGTATCTGGAATTGCTTGTTGTAGCGATGACTCTGCTCGGCATCCTCTTCTTCAACAATCTTGTTTTGTACAAGCAAAAGGTTTTCGACCTTATTTCGCTTATGCTGATCTCAGGCATCGCTATGTGCGCGCTTGAGTTCGCGTGGACCGTCTTCGACGGACGTTCCGACCTTATAATCTTATCCTACATATTGGCATGCGCTTATGCTGTAGCCCTCATCATCTTTGCCGTTCTCTTTAACCTATATCTGCTCGATCGCTTCGGAATGAAGCTGAAGAAGATCGTGCTCATAATCTTTTATGTACTGCCCGTGGCGGCGACTGTCGTGCTGTGCGCTACGACCCCATGGACGAGGCTGATGTTCTGGGTGGACGAAAACGGCAACGTGCAGACGATGGCGTTTTTTGAATCTGTATTTCACATCATAGTCTATTTATACTTCTTCTCTCCGTTGCTGTTAGCGCTCTACTTCCTGACGATCGGCAAGAAGAGGAAACCCGCAAACGGAGAGATCCCTCTGAGCGTGTTTGTTTTCGGCGCTATCGCGCCTCTCCTATACTGGCTGCAGCTGCTGTTTCTCGATAGAGGAGCCGCGATTTATGAGACGTCGTCTATACCTGTCTCCGTGGCGCTTGTCTATCTTGTGACCAACGTCAGCACCCATAATCTTTTGAAAACCCGTGCGAAAGTTGAGGCTACCGAGGCTGATCTGCGTGTCGGAACGGAGATCCAGACCGGCAGCCTGCCTACAAACTTTCCGGATCGTCCGGAGTTTGAGATATACGCTTCCATGGATCCCGCTAAGGAGGTTGGCGGCGACTTCTATGATTTCTTCATGGTCGACGAGGATCACCTCGCACTGGTGATAGCCGATGTATCCGGAAAAGGTGTTCCGGCGGCGTTGTTCATGATGTCATCAAAGATCTATATCAACGACCATGCCACTATGGGAGGTACTCCGGCAGAGATACTCGAAAGAGTCAATAAGCTGGTCTGCAAGAACAATGACGCAAGTATGTTTGTGACGGTATGGCTGGGCATCCTCGAGATCAGTACCGGAAGACTTACTTCCGCGAGCGCCGGTCATGAGTACCCGATAATCAACACAAGCGGCAGATATGAGATACTGAAAGATGTGCACGGTCTGGCTATCGGCGCGATGGATATGGCAAGATATAAGAACACCGAGATACAGCTCAAAAAAGGCGACAGCATATTTGTCTATACCGACGGCGTTGCCGAGGCGACTGACGCGAACAACGAGCTGTTCGGCACGGACCGCACCCTTGATGCCCTTAACGATATACCCGAGGGCGCCTCACAGAAAGAAGTTTTGGTGAACGTTCGCACGGCAGTTGACGCCTTTGTGAAAGAAGCGCCCCAGTTTGACGATCTGACGATGCTCGGATTGAAATACTACGGTCCTCGGGAAAATACCCAAACGGAGGAAACATGATGAAGGAACTTGTCATTGAAGCTGAAAGAAAAAATCTGATTCAGGTTCAGGCGTTCATCGATGAGCAGCTTGAAGCGGTAGGCTGTCCGATGCTGACGCAGACAGCGATCGACATAGCTGTTGAGGAACTGTTCGTTAATATCGCCAGCTATGCCTACGGGCCTGAGATCGGGATCGCCGTGGTGCAGGTTTCTGTATATGAGGAGCCTCTTTCCGTTGAAATAACCTTTATTGACAACGGCAAGCAGTACGACCCTCTCGCGAAACCCGACCCCGACACCACGCTTTCTGTCAAGGAGCGCAAAAAAGGCGGACTTGGCATCTTTATGGTCAAGAAGAGCATGGACAATGTGAACTATGAGTATAAAGACGGAAAGAATATCCTTACCATCAAGAAGAATCTGAGCTGACAGGAACGGTAGGGTGACAGGAATAATCCGAACCGTGGTTTTGACGGGCATATTTCCGCCTGCCCATTGTTAAAATCCTCGCGAACCCGTCAGGGTTCGCTGTGGTTTTGCCGCGGTCAGACAAAAATCTGCTCCGTCAAAACTCCGAAGGACTGAAAATGAGCAAGATTTCGAGCAAGTTTCGGTGCAGAAAGTGCAGGCAGGCTGGCGCCTGCCAAGATTGATAAGCCGAAAATTGCCGAAATATTGCCATTTTCAGCAGGTTCGGATTATTCCTGTCACCCTAACCGGCGTTGAAATGAACTCGGCGTTCGCATTTGTACGGGATGATTCTTTGATGCGATAAAACGCGTGATCTAACCCTTGTTTAGATCACGCGTTTCTTTTGTTTGAGAGGATCATTCTATCAAAAACATTCAAAATGATTGAAAATGTACCGCTTTCATTCAATAAATAAAAATCCCTCAGAAACCAGTAAAACAGTTCCTGAGGGATTTTGAATCCTACTCGCTTTTGATTTGTTCTCGGTTGCTTAAGAACATCGCCCTTTCGGTCAGGGGCTATTTGCATATTGTCGGTATCTCAAATCTTTACGATCTCGTCGTAAAGCGTAGCATTCGCGGCGATGTTCTCCGCATTTCCGACGGTGCAGTAGGCTGCTGTCGGAACGGCAGCTTTCATCTTCTCACCGAGCTTGTTGACGTCCGAGAGGGTCGAGGTCAAAAGCTCGTCGCGCTCCTTTTGGATGTCGTCATTACTTCTGCCCAGCAGGTAGTAGACGGTCGCGAGATACGCTTCGGTGCGGGGCAGCTGGGGATTGTCCAGACTGCGTACCACGCTGATGATATAGTCCTCTACCGCGCGATCGCTCAGGCTGAGCGTACTCAGGAAGTCCGCGGCATGGTTGAAGGTGTCGAGGGTAGAGCGGATCTGCGGATCGCGGTAGCTCCACATGTCGAGGCGCTTCGCGGAGTTCGGCGCTGCGCCGCAGCCGTAGGCGCCGTTCTCGACGCGGATCTTCTGCCAGAGATATTCGAGGGAGAGGATCTTTTTCGCAAGCATCAGTTCGCCGCCGCTGAGATTGTCGTCGGTGTTGTAGCTGTAGCCGTTGAACACGATATCGCAGGGCGCCGACAGGGCGATGTTGCCCGTCATCAGCGGCGCTTCGGCGTCGGTCATGTTGTCGGTCAGCTGAGACTGCATGGGCAGAGGAGCGCTTTCGACGGTATCTCTGTTGTCCTCGTCACAGGCGAGGGAGTAGACCGCCTTACCGTTCTTGATATATTTATCGCATACCGCTTCGAGCCGAGCCTTGAGCTCGTCGAAGCCTTCGCCCGCGTTCAGCTGTTCCTTGAGCGCCTTGAGTCGGAGGTAGAAGCCGATGCCGCTGCCCGCGTCGCTGAGTGCGTCGCGCACGTTATGCACGGCGCCCGCGCGGGTAGCCGCAAGCTGGCTCGAGTTGTTGATGAAGCCCAGCTGCATCTCGGTGCAGATCTGGTCGATCAGGTCACAGATCGCCTTTTTGTCGTTAAATATCGCTTCGGTCAGGACCTCCTGTGCGAGAGCCGCCGCCTGCGCGTAATGCTCGGTCAGCGCCTTGAAGCGGAGGGTCAGCGCGGAGATGACCTTGCTGCCGTAGCTCGTCGCGACCAGTCCCGCGCCCATCGAGCCGGTGTACAGTCCGAGCTTGGTCTGCAGGGCTTGTCCGTCGGTCTTTGCGGTGCCGATGTTGGTCAGCAGGGCGGACAGCAGGCTCAGGGTGAACAGCTCGTCGGAGCTCGCCGACGCGATATCGAAGAAAAGATCGGCGTAGACGATGCCGTCCGTTTTGAGCGGGTGGAACAGATAGGGCTTGCCATTCTGCTCCCTGCGCTCGGTAAGATAGGGGACAGCCTTCCTGTCGATGTCGCTGAGGCTCAGATGGGGGATGGGGTCGACGTCGGAGCGGCGATTCTCGGCTGAATAGCCGTCGGGCTCTTCGGTCGGCTCGCTGTATTTCTTCTCGCTGACCGTGGGGGTCATGACGACAACGTTGCGATTTTCGTTATTCAGAAGATACTTTTCGATCAGCTGTTCAAAATAGCCGTTATTCAGCTTCTCCTTGATCGCCGAGAGAGGCGCCTCATACTCGAGATAGAGCCACGGCTCATAGTCGTAGAGCCATGTGCCGGCGATCTGGATGCCGTAGTACAGACCCTTGGTCAGTCCGGCGGCGCTGCCCTCGCGCAGGTTGAATTCTACTGTGCTCAGCTTGGCAGTGACCGCCTCGCGGTCGAGACTCGCGGCACATTCGCGCAGGCACGCGTCGATCTCGCGCTCGATCTCGTCGAGACGGCTCGCGTCACAGTGACGAAGCTTGACGGTGAACAGGGGATAGGCGATGTCCTCGATCATCTCGCAGTCCAGCTCGACCGCAAGACCCTTGTCGAGAATGCGCTTCTTCAGCGGGTCATAGTTGGTGTCCGCGAGGATGTCGGTCAGTACGGAGAGCCCGAGATAGGTCTCGAAGTCGGGCATCTCACAGATGGGGTAGGTGATCGCGAGATAGTCCTCGCCGCTCTTTTCGCTGTCGGCGGTGTAGGTGCAGTAATAGGGCTTCGCCTGCTTTTTGACGGTGATCTTCGGCTCCTTGATCGCCTCCTGCGGCTCGACCCTGCCGAGGTACTCGTCGTCGAGGAAGCGGAGCTTCTCTTCCAACTCCATCTTACCGTACAGATAGAACCGCGCGTTCGAGGGATGGTAATACTTTTTGTGATTGTTGATGAAATCCTCGTATGTCAGCCGGACGATGTGGTCGGGATGACCGCCCGAGACGGTGGTGTACTGGCACGGCTCGTAGCTCTCGCCGAAAACCGCCTGATAGAGGTTCTCCTCCGGATCGCCCAGGGCGCCCTTCATCTCGTTGTAGACGACGCCCTGGTAGTAGAGCTTGCCGTCCTTATCCTTCTCGATATGCCATCCCTCCTGACGGAAGGCGTTCTCGTTGTCATAGATCAGCGGACGGAACACCGCGTCGGTGTAGACCGACATCAGGTTCATCAAGTCCTTCTCGTTCATGGATGATACGGGGTACATCGTCTTATCGGGGAAGGTCATCGCGTTGAGGAAGGTGTACAGCGAACTCTTCATCAACTCGACAAAGGGATCGTCGACGGGGTATTTTTCCGAGCCGCACAGGACGCTGTGCTCAAGGATATGGAACACACCGGTGCTGTCGTGCGACGGAGTCGCGAAGGTGATCGCATAGGTCATGTTGCGGTCGTCGTTATCGATATAGCACAGCTCTGCGCCGCTGTGCAGGTGGCGCAGGATATACAGGTCGCCGCCTACCTCGCGGATATGGCGTCTCTGCATGACTTCAAAGCCGTGGATTATTTGTCCGATGGTATATTTCATGATTCACCTCGTTACAGTTGTTCTTCAACGAGCTCGATCGCGTGCCTGACGCAATCCTCGCAGGAGCAGAGCATGTTGCCCGTGAGCACGCCCTTGAGGTCGATGCAGCGAGAAGCGCCGCACTTCTCCTCGAAGCCCCCGAACAGTCTGCGGCTGTTGCCGTTCATGCCGGAGGTCCTTCCGGAGAGGATTCCGAGCACCATCTCCGCGCCGACCAAGGCGCCACAGGTGCCCATCATCCCGCCCATGCCGGAGCCGAAGGTCGAGCCCAGCATCAACAGGCTTTCTTTATCATACGGGAGCAAATCCTCAAAGGCGAGGAGCACTGCCTGACAGCAGTTATGGGAGCGCTTTAATTCAGCGCCGCGTTCGGGTCTGTTCATTCTGTTCGTCCCTTTCTGAAATTAGTTTCTGTGATACGTTGATAATTATGCTCCTTTTTCCGGCTCTTGTCAATCGCACTGTACATTAATTCTCAAAAAGTTTTCACGAAAAAGCCCGCCCTCTGTACAAATATCCGAATTATCCCCGCCGCCCTTGACACTGCTTGTCGAATGGTGTATAAACCATATTGTCAAAACAATGATGAAAGATGATTGATCGGGTGAGGGCGTCAGCCCTCCGATAACCATTCACCGTTCACCATTCACCATTCACCGACGGCTCAGCCGTCGATTTAGGAGGACTTGTTATGGAAAAACGTGAACAGCTGTATGAGGGCAAGGCGAAGAAGGTATTCATGACCGACGATCCCGAGCTCTTGATCGTCTCCTATAAGGACGACGCGACCGCCTTCAACGGGCTCAAGAAGGGTACCATCACCGGTAAGGGCGTGATCAACAACCGTATGAGCAACCTGCTGATGCAGAAGCTCGAGAAAGAAGCCGGCGTACCGACTCACTTCGTCGAGGAACTCAGCGAGCGCGATACCGTTGTCAAGAAGGTTTCGATCGTTCCGCTGGAGGTCATCATCCGCAACATCGCCGCGGGTTCTTTCTCCAAGAACTACGGCGTAGAAGAGGGCGTTGTCTTTGAACAGCCCACCATCGAGTTCTCTTACAAGAACGACGATCTCGGCGATCCGCTGATCAATGAGTATCACGCGCTGGCGCTGAAGCTCGCGACTCCCGAGGAGATCGAGACCATCAAGAAGTATGCCTTCGCCGTGAACGATTATATGAAGGCTTACTGGAAGGAGCGCGGCGTCATCCTCGTCGACTTCAAGCTCGAGTTCGGTCGTCTGTCCGACGGTACCATCGTTCTCGCCGACGAGATCAGCCCCGATACCTGCCGTTTCTGGGACGCCGAGACCAAGGAGAAGCTCGATAAGGACCGCTTCCGCCGTGACCTCGGCGGCGTAGAGGACGCCTATGCCGAGATCATGGGCAGACTCTCCTGAGTGAGGAATAACGGGAAAGCCTGACTGCTTTTGTATCGATAGTACGAATGCTTGCAGCAACGTCTGTGACTCTATACGGGGTCGCAGACGTTGCTTTTTCCACAAATACATTTCCAACCCTAAAAATGGTTCCGCAACTCCAAAATGTAAATATTTTACCGCTTTATTGACTTAAAGTGTTTGCTGTGATAGAATAGAGTCGGAAAGAACTGGAGGGATTCTATGAGAATCGTGATCAAGGTGGGCACCTCGACCCTCGCCCACCCGACCGGTCTGCTCAACCTCAAGCGTGTGGAGCAGATGTGCAAGGTCATCTCCGACCTGAAGAACGCGGGTCATGAGATCGTGCTGGTGTCCTCCGGCGCGATCGGTATGGGACTCGGCAAGGTCGGCATCACCAAGCGCCCCGGGGATATTTCCACCCTGCAGGCGGCTGCGGCGATCGGTCAGTGCGAGCTGATGTATACTTATGACAAACTCTTTTCCGAATATAACCACACCGTAGCGCAGATCCTGATGACCGGCGCGTTCGTCGCGATCGAGGACTACGGTAAGAACCTCAACAATACCTTGTTCCGTCTGCTGGAGCTGGGCGTTATCCCGATCGTGAACGAGAACGATACCGTCACCACCGACGAGATCGTCATCGGCGACAACGATACCCTCGGCGCAATCATCGCTGAGCGGGTGCGTGCCGATCTTCTGGTCATTCTGTCGGATATCGACGGTCTGTATACCGCGAATCCTGCGAAGGATCCGACGGCTGAGCGTATCGAGACGATCGAGGAGATCACCGAGGAGATCGAAGCGCTGGCGGGCGACGCAGGCTCGAAGCTCGGCACCGGCGGCATGGTCACGAAGCTCAAGGCGGCGCGTATCGCAACCGAGAGCGGCGTCAATATGGTCATCGCCAACGGCAAGGATCCCGCGATCCTGTACGATATCATCGACGGCAAGGGAACCTGTACACGTTTTGTTGCAAAGAGATAAAACAGATGTCATTGCGAAGCCACGCAAGGGGCTGTGGCAATCCCACAAAGAAGGATGCGAACGTTTTTACCCTGTCACCGTAACAGGTATTTACGACAAGGGGATCGCCGCGTCGTAACCTTCGGTCACTCCTCGCAATGACACGATCACTATTTACGAAAGTAAGGAGCATGTTATGACGACTCATGAACTACTGGTGAAGGCGAAACAGGCGAAGGCGCGGCTGGGCGCTGTTTCGGCTCAGGATATCGACCGCGCCCTGCTCTTGATGGCTGATTGTCTGATCGCGCATACCGAACCGATCCTCGAGGCAAATGCTCTCGATATCGAGGCGGCGCGCGGCAGTATCAGCGACGTCATGCTCGACCGTCTGCTCCTGACCGCCGACCGCGTCAAGGGAATGGCGGACGGTATCCGAGAGGTCGCTGCACTGCCGTGTCCCGTGGGCAGGGTTTTGAAGCATCATGAGCGTCCCGACGGGCTCGTCATCGAGCGTGTATCCGTTGCGCTCGGCGTAGTGGCGATCATCTATGAGAGCCGTCCGAATGTTACCTCCGACGCGGCTGTCCTCGCCTTAAAGAGCGGCAACGTCTGTGTGCTCCGCTGCGGTAAGGAGGCGCATCGATCTGCCGCCGCTATCGTAGACGCGCTCCGCGAGGGCTTGGCTCAGGCGGGCTTGCCGGAGGATATGGTGCTGCTCGTTGAGGACACTACCCGACAGAGCGCAAACGAGCTGATGACCGCCGACGGCTATGTCGATCTCTTGATCCCGCGCGGCGGCAAGGGGCTGATCTCCGCAATCGTGAAGAACGCGACCGTTCCCTGTATCCAGACGGGCACCGGTATCTGCCACATCTATGTGGACAGCGCCGCCGATCAGGAGATGGCGCTGAATATTATCGAGAACGCGAAGTGCTCGCGCCCCTCCGTGTGCAACGCCGAGGAGGTGCTGGTCGTCGCCCGCGATATCGCCCCTGAGTTTCTCCCGAAGCTGAAAGCACGGTTGGTCGATGATCGTACCGAGAACCCCGTTGAGCTCAGACTCGACGCAGAGGCAGCTCAGATCATAGACGGTACCCCGGCGAGGGAGGACGACTTCGACACCGAGTTCCTCGATTATATCCTCGCGGTCAGGATCGTCGCAGACGTCGACGAGGCGGTCGCGCATATCAACGCCCATTCGACCGGTCACAGCGAAGCGATCATCACCGGCGACGCTGACGCCGCGGAGGTCTTTACCCGCGGGATCGACAGCTCCTCGGTCTATGTCAACGCGTCCACCCGCTTTACCGACGGCGGCGAGTTCGGACTCGGCTGCGAGATGGGTATTTCGACGCAGAAGCTCCACGCACGCGGCCCGATGGGTCTCGAGGAGCTGAATACATACAAGTATATCATCAAAGGAAGTGGCAATATCAGATGAATCTCAAGTTTGGTTTTTTGAATAACAACGATGATCCGACCCACGTTCGCGCGATCAATTACCGTTTCGGCTTTATCGGCGTCGGCAATATGGGCAGCGCCCTCGCGAAGGCGGCTTCCAAGTCCACTAAGCAGATCCTTCTCTGCGACCATGAAGCCTCCAAGGCGGCTGACCTGAGCCGTCAGCTCGGCTGTGAGTTCGGCGACATCCGCTCCGTAGCGGCGGAGTGCGAGTATGTCTTCCTCGGCGTTAAGCCCCAGATGATGGCGGAGATGCTCGAGGAGATCAAGCCGACCCTCGCGAAGCGCAAGGACGTCATCCTCGTCTCTATCGCGGCGGGACTGAGTATCGACACGATCCGCCGTATGGCGGGCGGTAAGTACAAGGTCATCCGTATCATGCCCAATATCCCTGTCGAGGTCGGCGAGGGCGAGATCCTCTATACTACCTCGGACAATATCAGTAAGGTGGATATCGGACGCTTCCTGAATTTGATGAAGCATGCAGGCCATTTGACCGGCATTGATGAAGACCTGATGGACGCCGGCTGCTCGTTATCCGGCTGCGGTCCTGCCTTCGTCTACAAGTTCGTTCGCGGACTGGCTCAGGGCGGTATCGATGCGGGCATCGACCGCGAGACCGCTCTCGCTCTGGCGATCCAGACCGTTGTCGGCGCCGCGAAGCTGCTCGAGCTCAACTCGGATGACATCGACAATATGATCAACAAGGTCTGTTCTCCCGGCGGCAGTACCATCGAGGGCGTCAAGACGCTCGATGAAGCCGGTATGGAGAAGGCTGTCAGCGACGCGGTAGCCGCCGCGTATCAGCGCAATATCGAACTGGGCAAGGCATGAGCGGTATCGGTTTAGTGCTTGAAGGCGGCGCGATGCGCGGGATGTTCACCGCGGGCGTTCTCGATGTATTCATGGAGAACGGCGTTTCCTTCCCTGCTATGGTGGGCGTTTCGGCAGGCGCGGCGTTCGGCTGTAATTACAAGAGCCGGCAGATTGGCCGCGTGATCCGTTATAACACGCGCTTCTGCCGGGATAAGCGATATTGCTCAATCCACTCGCTGATCACTACCGGCGATCTCTTCGGCGCGGATTTCTGTTATCGCGAGATCCCCGAGGAGCTCGATCCGTTCGATAATGACGCGTTTGACGAGAACCCGATGGCGTTCTATGTTGTCGCAACGAATGTTTACACCGGCGAGCCGGTCTATCAAAGACTCGATAAGGTCGATGAGAACTGCTATCTTTGGATGCGTGCGTCCGCGTCGATGCCGATGGCCTCGACGCCCGTACAGGTGGACGGCTACACTCTGCTCGACGGCGGAATGAGCGACTCGATCCCCCTGCGCTTTATGCAGAAGCTGGGCTATGAGAAGAATGTGGTCGTGCTGACCCGCCCGCGCAGCTATCGCAAGAAGCCGTCGAACCGCGCACTGTTCCGGGTGGCGCTCCGCAAGTATCCCGCGATGATCGACGTGATGTCGAGACGTCATGAGATGTATGCCTTCGAGCAGCGTCTCGTGTTCGAGAGCGAAAAGCGCGGCAGTACGCTGGTGCTCTGTCCCGATACGCCGCTCGACGTAGGCAGAGTCGAGCACGATCCCGAGAAGCTCCGGTCAGCCTACGACGAGGGCAGGAGGATCGCCCTGCGTGAGCTCGATCGGGTCAAAGCGTTTTTACAGGCATAATACGGCGCCTCCTTTCGGGGGCGCTTTCTTATGCTTTCAACATGACCGAAGTCGTCAATTCGGTCTTGACAGAATCGGATGATTGATGTACAATAATCGGGTACGGAGGCTTAGCTCAGCTGGTGAGAGCGCCTGCTTCACACGCAGGAGGTCACTGGTTCAAGTCCAGCAGTCTCCACCATTAATAAAACAGGGAGTACCGAAAGGTGCTCCCTGTTTTGTCATATTTACCGGCAAAGTGGAGACTGCTGTGACTTGAAGGCGACCGTGCCAAGATGTAAGCGTCAGCGCACATCGCAGGCAAAAACGCCATAGCATGGCGTTTTTAGACAATATGTAGTGACCCCGCATTTGTAGAAACGTGGATTTACCTGTAT
>CAMVDB010000049.1 GCA_947166135.1 uncultured Clostridia bacterium
GGCGGCTACGTCCACCTCGGCGACTCGATGATCTATCTGACGGCGAGCTTTCTGCCCCTGCCCTACGCGGTCGCGGCGTCAGCCATCGGCGGCGGTATCGCCGATCTGCTGGTCTACCCCGAGACCATCATCTACACCATCATCATCAAGGCGGTCAATGCCCTGTTCTTCAGCTCAAAGGGCGACAAGCTGCTGACCAAGCGCAACGCGCTGATGACCATTCCCTCGGGACTGGTGACGGTCGTCGGCTACTCGATCTCAAAATTCATCCGTATGCTGCTCGCGGGCGACAGCATGCAGTCCGCGATCGCCAACGCCCTGTGGAAGATGCCCGAGAACGCGATCCAGGCGGTCGCCTCGGCGCTGATCTTCCTGCTGATCGCCGCCGCCTTTGACAAAGCGGACATCAAGAAACGGATGCTCAACCGATGACGGACAAGCTCTCTCTGATCGCCGAGCCGCTGATAGACTGGTTCGACCGTAACTGCCGACCGCTCCCGTGGCGGCGTGACCGCGAGCCGTACCACGTATGGATATCCGAGATCATGCTCCAGCAGACGCGGATCGAGGCTGTCATGCGCTACTACGAGCGCTTCATGGACGCACTGCCCGATGTAAACGCCCTCGCACAGGTCGACGACGACACCCTCCTGAAGCTATGGGAGGGGCTGGGCTACTACAGCCGCGCGCGCAATCTCAAGAAAGCCGCGCAGGTCATCGTAAACGAATACGGCGGTACATTCCCGAAAAGCTGCGACGAGCTGAGAAAGCTGCCGGGTATCGGCGAATACACCGCGGGCGCGATCGCCTCGATCTGTTACGACGAGAAGGTGCCCGCCGTGGACGGCAATGTCCTGCGGGTCATCGCAAGGCTCACCGGCAGCCGCGGGAATGTTCTTCTCCCTCAGGTGAAGAGAGATTTTTCCGAACGGCTCAGGGCGATCATGCCCGATCGGGCGGGACGGTTCAACGAAGGGCTGATGGAGCTCGGGGAGCTGGTCTGTCTGCCGAACGGCGCACCGTACTGCGAGCGCTGTCCGCTGTCCGGACAATGCACCGCTTTCAAAGAAAAGCTCACGGGCGAGATCCCCGTCCGCATCAAGACGTCGAAGCGCCGCAGAGAGGACAGGACGATCCTGCTCCTGCGTACACCCGACGACCGTCTCGCGCTCGAAAAGCGCCCCGCAAGCGGACTGCTCGCGGGGATGTATCAGCTGCCGAACCTCGACGGCTTCCTCGACGAAACGGCGCTGACAAAGCAACTCACCGAATGGGGCTTAGTGCCCGAAAACATCCGCTTCACGAAAGAGATGAAGCATGTCTTTACCCATATCGACTGGTACATGAAGGGCTATGAGGTCACGGTAAAAGGGACTCCGCCGCGCTTTCTCTGGGTCACCCGGGAGGAGCGCGAGCGCGCCTATCCCCTACCCGCCGCCTTTCAGAAAATGCTGTAAACACTTTTGCACAAACCGCTGTCAAACGCAATGCCATTAAGTTAAGCGGAGGCTCCCTTTGGGAAAGGTGAGATTCTGTCCAAAACTTGTTTTGGGTTACGGAATCCATACACCGGAGAGCTGTCACCGAACGGTGACTGAGGAATTGTATCAATTGACCGAGCGTCAGCGAGATTCCATCCCTTAACTTAATGATATTGGCTGTCAAACAACAGTGGTTTTTTCTTTACTTTCCGAGTCCGCTCTGTTATACTTTTTCTATATTGAACAGGACTGAACAGGGAGGCGGTCACATGGCACAATCCACGAATAACGAGATGAAATATATGCGCCTGCTCGCGGAGAAATACCCCACCGTTCGCTCGCTCACGCGCGAGATCATCAACCTAAGCGCCATTCTCAACCTGCCCAAGGGCACCGAGCACTTCATGAGCGATATCCACGGCGAGTACGAGGCGTTCTGTCACATTCTGAACAACTGCTCCGGCGTTATCCGCGAGAAAACGCAGGCGCTCTACGGCGACACACTCAGCCACGACGAGATCAAGGAGATCTGCACCCTGATCTACTATCCCGTCGAGAAGCTCAAGCTGCTCAAAAGGGAGCAGCACATCGACGCCGCATGGTACCGCGAAATGCTCTCACGGATGCTGGAGATCGCCCGCGTGCTGTCGAGCAAGTATACCCGCTCCAAGGTGCGTAAGGCGATGCCCGACGACTACGCCTATATCCTCGACGAGCTGCTCCACGCGCAGAAGGACGAGGACAATAACCAGATCCGCTATCACGAGAAGATCCTCGACACGGTCATCCGTATCAGCGCCGACGACTTCCTCATCTCGCTCGCGGGACTGATCAAGCGGCTGGCGGTCGACCGGCTGCACATCGTCGGCGACATTTTTGACCGCGGCGACTCGCCCGACAAGATCATCGACCTGTTGATGAAGCACCACTCGCTTGACATCGAATGGGGCAACCACGATATCCTGTGGATGGGAGCCGCCTGCGGAAGTGAAGCGTGTATCGCGAACGTCGTTCGCAACGCGATCAAATACCGCACCGAGCGCACGCTCGAGAACGGCTACGGCATCAGCCTCAGACCGCTCGTGCTCTATGCACAGAGCCTCTATCCCGACCGCGACCCGATGGACGCGGCGCTGCTCGCGATCACCGTCATGCAGTTCAAGCTGGAGGAACAGGTCATCCGACGCAACCCCGATTACCGAATGGTCGACCGTCTGCTGCTCGACAGGATCGACCTCGACAAGGGAGTCGTCACCATCGGCGACAAAACCTATCCGCTGAACGAAACCGACCTGCCGACCCTCGACCCGGCTGATCCCGCCGCGCTGACCGGGGGCGAAGAAGCGGTCATCCGCGAGCTGAAAGCCGCGTTCACCCAGAGCAAGCGGCTGAACACCCATATCTCCTTCCTCTACGATCACGGCGGCATGTACCGCGTCCATAACGGCAACCTGCTGTATCACGGCTGCGTCCCGCTCAACGACGACGGCAGCCTGATGGAGGTAGAGCTCTTCGGCGACCGCTACAGTGGCAGAGAGTACTTCGACGCCGCTGAGACGATCGCGCGGCACGCGTTCTTCGGCAGGAGCCGCGCGAGAGAGGGGCTGGACTTCATGTGGTATCTCTGGGGCAGCGAACGCTCGCCGCTCTGCGGCAGGACGCTCAAGACCTTTGAGCGCGCGTTCATCGACGACCCCGCCGCGTGGGATGAGCCGAAGAACCCCTACTACCGCTACTACTATGAGGAAAAGACCTGTATCATGATACTCGGCGAATTCGGGCTGAGCCGGCGCTCGCACATCATCAACGGTCATACCCCCGTACGCACCGTCAAGGGCGAGCTGCCTATCCGCGCGAACGGCAGACTGCTCGTCATCGACGGCGGCTTCTGCGAGAAATACCACGCCGCCACCGGCATCGCGGGCTACACGCTGTTTTACAACTCGCACGGACTCCGCCTTAAAGCGCACCATCCGTTCAGAAGCGTAGAAGAAGCCCTGCGCGACAACCGCGACATCCACTCCGACTCCGAGATCGTCGAGACCGAGGAGCACCGCCGCATGGTCGGCGATACCGACGCGGGTCAGGCATTACAGACGGAGATCGCCGACCTGTACCGCCTGCTGGAGCTGTATCGTAACGGCACCATCGCTCCGAAGGACAGCAGCAGGGAATAAGGGCGGGGGCTTTGCTCCCGCCGAAACGTTGTTGTAACATCAACGTGAAACGCGAAGCAAATCAAAGGCTGTCATGCTTCGCGTGAAAACGGCATTTGGAGGATAACTCCCGGCGGGAGCAAGCCCCCGCCCTACAATATAGCCAAACGCCCGCCTGAGCAGTGCTCGGGCGGGCGTTGTTATGCAGGTTTTTACTTTTTGAATACCCAGTACTGGGTAGCGGACTCGGCGATCTCGGCGGGAGTAAAGGAGGTACCCTTGTAGTTGTTCCAGCCGTTGGGATCATAGACGATGATCTTGCCGTTCGCGTCCAGTCCCGCGAGCACGATGAAGTGACCGCCGGAGGTGAAGCGTCCCGCTCGGTGGGAGCTGATGACATACTTACCCTTTCGAAGCTGATCGACGATATAGTTCAGGGAGGTATCGGAATACTGACCCTCCATCGTGATGCCGAAGTGCTTTGCGGCAGCTTCAAAATAGTTCCAGTAGGTGCCGACGCCGTAGCAGTAATAGTTGTTGCCGCACCAGCTCACCGCGTCAACGGGCGTGATGCTCTTGCCGGTGATGGTGGAGGCGACCATCGCGAAGCACGTCGGGCCGCAGCCGGAGTAGGCGATCGTGTCGTCGCCGTAAGGATAGTTATAGTCGCCCTGGCTGTAGTAGACGAAGTCGCCGGGGGTCGAGGATGAACCGCCGCCGGTCACGTTTGCCGTGAAGCCCTCGGGGTCGTAGCCGCTCATGAAAGCGGTGCCGCCGCTGTTGATGCAGCGCACGGTGTAGGTATAGGAGCTGCCGGAATAGACGTCATAGTCGGTATAGGTATCGGAGGTGGTATCGGTCAGGCGCTTCCACGAGCCGCTGACCTTCTTGTATACGCGGTACTTGACGGAGCCCGCGGGCTTAGTCCAGCTGAGGGTGACGGAACCGTTCGAGGCGTCCATGCTGCTGAGCTTCGGAGCGGCGACGTAGAGCGTACTCACTCCCGTGCCGTCGAAGTCGGAGGTGAAGCTCTTGCCGTCGGACGTCAGACAGCGCACGGTATAGCGGAAGGTCTTGCCGGAGATGACGTCGGTATCGGTATAGGAGGTCGAGGTGGTCTCGCCCATCTTCGTCCAGCCGTTGTTGCCCTTGTAGTACACGCGGTACTGCTCCGCGCCGGGAGAAGCCTTCCACGAGATCTTCACGCCGGTGTTGGTATTCTCAGCCGCCTTGAGGACGGGGGTGTCGGTATACTTCACCGCCACACCGTCATGGTCAAAGTCGGATACGTATGTCTTACCGTCAGCCGAGATACAGCGCACGGTGTAGATGTAGGTCGTGCCGGAGGTAAGGTTCGACAGGGTCAGGGAGGTACCGGCGGTCTCTCCCGCACGGGTCCAGTCGCCCGCACCGTAGACAAATACGCGGTAACGCGCCGCGTTGATCGAAGGCGTCCACGAAACGCGGACGGTATTCTTCACGACCTGCGCCTTGAGGTTCACGGGAGCGGCGATCCTGTATTTCAGATTCATCTTCGCGTCGAAGTCGGACTCGAAGGCGGTGCCGTCCTCGTTGATACAGCGCACGGTGTAGGTCTGTGCCGAGGTCACGCCCTCGTGGACGTAGGAGGTCGAGGCGGTATCGGCGAGGCGCTTCCAGGTATTGCCGCTCCTGACATACAGGCGGTATTTCACGGCGTTATTGACCGGCGTCCAGCGGACGGACATGCCCCGCTCGGTGGGAGCAGCCTCGGTGATATGCGGGGTAGTCAGGTAACGCACGCTCTTGCCGGGCAGGTAGTCCGAGGTAAAGGACGAGCCGTCGGCGGTCAGACAGCGCACGGTGTAGGTATAGACGTTGCCTATCGCGACGTTGCGGTCGATATAGGCGGTGTCGGTGGTATCGGTCAGCTTCGTCCAGCCGTTGCCGGTACGCAGGTACAGGCGGTACAGCTCGGCGCCCTCGACGGGCTTCCAGCTGACCTTGACATGGTCGCCGCCCCAAATAAGCGAGCTGATCTCAGGCGGGTCAAGATAACGGAACAGGCGCGACACGCCGGGCTTATAGTACGAGGTAAAGGCGTTGCCCTTCGCGTTCAGACAGCGCACGGTGTAGGTATAGGTCGTACCGGATACGAGGTTCGTATGCAGGTATGAGGTCGCGGAGGTATCGGTCAGCTTCGTCCAGCCGTTCTCGCCGTAGACATACAGGCGGTACAGCTCGGCGCCCTCAACAGCGCCCCAGCTGATCTTGAGTCCCTTATCGGAGGGAGCGACGGAGCTGATCACGGGAGCGGCGATATAATGCACGCTCTTGCCCTCGGGAAATCCGCTCGTGAAGGCGGAGCCGTCAGCCGAGATACAGCGCACGGTATAGGTATAGGTCGAGCCTGAGGTAACGTGAGTATCGGTGACGGTGGTCTCGGCGGTATCGGCGAAGCGCGTCCAGCCGTTGTTACCCATATAGTACACGCGGTACTTCTCGGCACCCTGTACGGGAGCCCATTTGATGACTACGCCGTCAGCGCCGCAGGCTACGGAGGTCAAAGTCGGAGTCGATACAAATCCGCAGGTAATACCCTCGCCGTAGAACGCGCTGACATAGCGGTCGCTCGAATCCACACAGCGGACGGTATAGGTGTAGGAGCCGCCGGACGCAACGTCCTTATCGGTATAGGAGGTACCGTTCACGGTCGCGATACGCACCCAGGTGCCGTTCTCCTTGCGGAACACGCGGTAGGCGTCCGCGCCGTCGCTCTTCGACCACTTAACGGTCACGCCGTCACTGTTGCCGGAGGCGGAAAGCAGCTTCGGCGCGGCGATATAGCTTACGGTCCTGCCGTTCCTGTCAAAATAACTGGTATAGGAATTGCCGTCCGACGAGATACAGCGCACGGTATAGGTATAAGTCTTGCCGGAGAGCGCCGAAGCGTCGAGATAGGTCGTGCTCTTCGTATCGCCGATGCGCTTCCAGTCGCCGCCGGGGAGCTTCGAGAACACGCGGTAGCCGTCGGCATTAGGGATCGCGTCCCAGCTGACCTGCACGCCGCCCGCTGCGCTCTGAGCGCTCAGCTGCGGGGTCGCAAGCCGCTTCACGGTCACGCCCTGACGGTCGTAGGTATCGTGGAGGAACGCGCCGCTCGCGGACAGTCCGCGGATCGTATACGTGTAGTCGCCCGTCGCGCTCTCGCTCTTATCGACGAAGGAGGTCGCGGAGGAGGTAGCGATACGCTTCCAGCCGTTCGTCACCTTGAGGTACAAGGCGATCTGCGGGACGCCCTCGGGCTTGTCCCATCGCACACGGTTGCCCTCGGGCGTGATCTCTACGCCGAGGATCTTCGGCTGACGGATGAGGCTGTAGTCACGGATCGCCGGAGGTGTGATCCCGCTGCCCGCCTCGTTCACGCCGATCAGACGGTAGCGGTAGGAGCCGCCGCCCAGCGCGCCGGTATCGACCCAATAGAGCTTTGAGGTCGTACCGAGCGTTTTCCAGCCGCTTGTGCTGTCGTAGCGGTCGACGCGCATGCCCGCGATCCCTTCGATGCGCTTCCACATGACGATCACGCCCTCGTCGGTCGCTTCGATCGCGGTGAACTCAGGCGTCGCAACGCCTACCGAAGCGGGCGCCTCAGCCTCATACAGCTCCGCCGCCGCGGGCAGCGCCGTGATCGTGAGCAGCAGAGCGCACAGTAATACGGATAATACTCTCTTCATCTTATCACCCCTCGATTTTGGTTTCAGTAAGCAAATAAACAGTCAATACATCACGAGATCAGGCTCTCGTTACGATCATCATTACAGTGTCATAATTCTCTATTGTAATTATATCCCAAAGCGGCAGAGAAGTCATGAACACAATGTAAACTATGAATTACACAATTGCAAAGATTGATAGTTTATGATATACTTTAGAATGACAAAAAGTAACAAAATCCGGGAAAAACGGAAAGGCGGAACAATATGAGCGAGATCCTGATCTACAACCTGAGCCCTCAGCTCGACGCGAAGCTGAAGATGCTGTGCCGTAAAATGAACATCTCCGGTCGCACCGTCGAGAAGTCCGAATACGGCTATCCGCTGGGCGTACTCTTAGGCCTGAGTGAAAAGGCTGAGCCCGCGCAAGGCGAGGATTTCGACGACAGCATGCTGTATATCGCGGGACTGCGCGGCGGGATGCTGAATCTCTTCATCGATCAGCTCCGCCGCAACAAGATCATCGTTCCGCTCAAGGCGGTGCAGACCGAAACGAACGTCGGCTTCACCTCCTATGAGCTTCACCGCGAGCTGTGCGCCGAGCGCGAAGCGATCGCCCGGGGCATGAACGCGCACCGACAACCGTGAGGTGATTTTTTATGAAAAAAGCCTTATCCCTGTTACTCTGCATGATACTTACCGTGAGCCTGTGCTCCTGTGCGCTGTTCAAGAGCAACAAGCTCGAGCTAGACCGTACCACCCTGCACCTGACCGTCGGCGAGACGGCTCAGCTGAGTCCCGGCAGCGCCACCCGCGTTCACTGGGAGAGCAGCGACGACAAGATCTGTACCGTCATCGGCGGAGCCGTCAACGCAAAGTCGGCAGGCACCGCGACCGTAACCGCCTCGATCGACGACGGCACCACGGCGGTTTGTACCGTGACGGTCGAGGATAAGATGATCGAGAGCATCACCCTCAGCGCGAAAAGCCTGCGCCTCGAGCCGTACAAGACGATCCAGCTGACCGCCTCCTACTCCCCCGCCGACGCGTCGAGAACCGCCCTTAAATGGTCGAGTCAGGATGAATCCGTCGCCACCGTAGACGAGAAGGGCTACGTCACCGGCGTCAGCGACGGAGCGACCGTCATCGTATGTACCGGTGAGAACGGCGTAGAAGGCTCCTGCACGGTCACCGTATCGAGCGATATCCTGCCTACCGAGGCGCCGTATATACCGCCTACCGCCGCCGCGACAGAGAAGCCGACCGCCGCCAAGGAGAGCGACAGCAAGAGCAAGAAGAAGTCGGAGAGCGCCTCCTCAAGCGGCTTCATCTTCCCCGAATCATCCACCCGCTACCTCAGCGGCAGCGAGGTAGCCGAGAAGCTCGCCTCGATGACCGGCTCGCCGGTATCCGCCGACTTCGCGCAGGACGCGGTCAACGAGATCTACGCCCGCAACGGCTTTGTCTTCCGCTCCGAGAACCTGCGCAGCTATTATCAGAGTCAATCGTGGTACCATGCCGACCCGTATTTCAATGCGAACGACCTGAGCGAGATCGAGCTGTACAACATCGGCGTCATCAACCAGTACGCCCCTTAACAGGAGGAACCCATGCAAAAACGAATCATCAGCCTGCTGACGGCGCTCTGTCTGCTGTTGAGCGGGCTTGCCATCGGCGCTGTCAGCGCCTCAGCCGCCGAGACCGCCACCATCAAGGTCGGCGGCGAGAGCTACACCTTCAACGTCGGCGACTACTTTGAATACACCCTGTCACTCTCCTACGGAGGCGGGAAGAAGATCGCCTCCGCTCAGGCGGAGCTGCCGGTCAACTTCCGTATCCTCAGCGGCTATACGCAGGAGGAGCTCGACCGCTTCTCCTCTACGGTCGCTCCCGCCGTAGCCGACACCGCCGTCGTCTTCCTCTCCGACGAGAACAGCACCCTCGGGATGCCCGGGTATGTCATGAACTTTACGAATCCCGCGGGCTACGACCTCAGTGAGGAGAAGGACGTTCTGTCCGTCGTGTTCCGCGTCGAATCGGCGGGCACCTACGAGCTGAGCGCCAAGGTGCGCTATGTCGACGATATCGACGGCAACACCATCGTCGGTAAGGACTACAAGCGGCTCGACGCACGCCTGCACTATACCGAGACCCTGCGCGACGTCGCGCTCGATACGCCTCAGCTCTCCGCCGCGACCTACGCGGGCGGTGTGCGCGTTACATGGGAGCCTGTTCCCCGCGCGGCGCTCTACCGCGTGTACCGCAAGAACGGCAGCGGATGGACGCGTATCGGCGAGACCGCCGAGACCTCCTTCCTGCATACCGACGCCGTATCGGGCAGCCGCTACACCTACACCGTGCGCTGTATCTCCGCCGACGGAAAGCGCTTTGTCAGCGACTTTGACCGCACCGGCAAGTCAGCGACCTACTATGCCGCCCCGAAGCTGCGCCTTTCAAACGGCACCGACGTCATCAATATCGCGTGGGACAGCGTACACGGCGCGGCGAAATACCGTATCTACTACCTATCCGCCAACGGCTGGACAAAGGTCACCGATACCGACAAGACCTCCTGCACCATCGGCAACGTCACCTCCGGCAACACCTACACCTTCACCGCCCGCGCGATGGACAAGAACAATAAGCACCTGAGCTACTTTTACCCCGAGGGATTCACGATCACCTTCGTCAAAGCGCCCGATATCCGGCTCAGCAGCGCCGCCGACGGGGTGCTGGTCAGCTGGGACAAGCCTGCGGGAGCCGTCCGCTGCCGCGTCTATTATCAGGGCGCGAACGGCTGGACGAAGCTCGGCGATACTTCCGATGTGAGCTTTCTCGACAAGACCGCTCCGTCGGGCAAGAGCCGCCGCTACACCGTGCGCTGTATCAACGAGAACGCCTCCGCCTTCACGAGCTACTTCCGCTCGGGCAAGAGCATCACCCATTACGCCGCTCCGAAGCTGAGGATCACCAATCTTGAGGACAAGCTCAGGCTGAACTGGGATACCGTGAACGGCGCCCACAGCTACCGTATCTATTACAAAACGAACAGCGGCTGGACAAAGCTCGCCGACACCGACAAGACCGAGCTGACCGTCGCGAACCCCACCTCCGGCAGGACGTACACCTTCACCGCCCGTGCCATGAACGAGGACGGCAAGCACCTGAGCACCTACTACACAAACGGCTTTACGACCACCTTTGTCACAGCGCCCGAGGTCAAGGTACAGAACGCCGCCGACGGCGTACAGGTCAGCTGGAACAAGCCCGCGGGAGCCGTCCGCTACCGCGTCTATGTCAAGAGCGCGAACGGCTGGACGAAGCTCACCGAGACCGACGCGAACACTTATCTCGATAAGAACGTTTCTTCCGGCAACACCTATACCTACACCGTGCGCTGCGTCAACGCGGCGGGTACCGCCTTCACGAGCGATTTCCGCGCGGGAAAGAGCGTCGCCTACTATGAAGCGCCCAAGCTCAGCCTGAGCAATACCGCCGACGGCGTACAGCTCCGCTGGAACGCGGTCGCGGGCGTTTCGAACTACCGCGTCTATATCAAAAGCGGGAGCGGCTGGACGAAGATCGCCGACACCGGCGACACCTCCGTCATCGACGCGAACGTCACCAGCGGGAAGTCGTACACCTACACCATCCGCTGTATGGACGGCGAGGGCAAGCACCTGAGCTACTTCTACAAGGACGGCTTTACCATTACCTACGGAGTTAGGAGTCTTTGAAAGTTAGGAATTAGGAATTATTTAAACGTCGCATAGGGTTGTAGGGGTCGGCTCCCAAGACGACCCGCGTCCCGCAGGGACATTCGCGGAGCGATATCGTAGGGGCGGTCATTGACCGCCCGCTGTCGCAAGGGGTGGCATATCCTATCCGACGTTTTCGATATGGATAACGCCCGTCATTCGCGGGCGACCGATGGTCGCCCCTACGGCACGATCAAGCGTCGGCTATTTGCAAGCGTATGACTATATTGTAGGGGATGAATTAATTCAGTCCGCTCCCAAATTAGTATATTCTTGATAGAAAAACAACGTCTGCGACCCGATACAGAGTCGCAGACGTTTCATTATGCAGTCGTTATACCAATCCAAAAGCCGTCAGGCTTTCCCACCACCGTTCTCCGTTCTCCGTTCTCCGTTATCCGAAAAAGCCGTCAGCCTTTCCACGATTCCTAACTTTCAAAACGCTCTCGCCATCAGGAGGGCGCCGTTCTCCTTGAGCCAGCGGTTACAGCGGTCATAATCGGGATACGCGGCGTAGACCCGCTCATAAAAGCGCTTGCTGTGGTTCATCTCCCACAGGTGGCACAGCTCGTGCACCACCACACTGTCGATCACCTCGGGCGGAGCGAGCATCAGGAGGATGTTGAAGTTCAGATTCTTCTTCGTCGAGCAGCTCCCCCAGCGGGTCTTCTGACAGCGCAGGGTGATCCGTCCGTAACGCGCGCCCATACGTGCGGCATAATATCGCACGCGGGCGGGGATGTACTCAGCCGCCTTCTGTGCAAGCTCGTGCAGCTGTGCTTCGGTCAGCTTCGGCTGCTGCTCCTTCTGCGCCTTACGCAGAGCGAGCTTCTCACGCTGTTTTTTGATCCACGCCTCATGCCGTCTGACGAAGTCATCCGCCTCTTTTTTGGTGACGCGGTTCGGCGCGCGGACGATCAGCCCCTCCTCGCGCACCTCGAGCGAGATGGTCTTGCGGCGGGATTTTATCAGCTTATATTCTTCCATAGCTTCTCCATAGAAAGAGCGCCTCATCAGAAGCGCTCTTTTATTCATCAATTAGGTTCCAGTATAGTAGCGGACGGTGTCGATGCCGTAACGGACCGGGATATTCACCAGATAGCGCTGGATCAATGTAGCGTCGATCACATCCATGTCGCCGTCGCCGTTGACGTCACCTCGATATGCGGCGAGGTCGTCCAGCTTGGTCTTTATCCCGGCGGAGCTGCGCAAGATCAGCGTCGTGTCGATATTATCAACCGTGTCGTTATTATCTACGTCGCCGACGCGGTAGGCGGTGCCGCGCACCTTGAAGTCGACGCTCTTTGTATTGTTCATATAAAGCGCTTCCGGCACCGTATGGTTCGGGTTGAATTCAATGGTCGCCGTATAATCGCCCGGGGGCAGTTGTGCTTTATGGCTGTAATACAGCACACCATTTCTTGTACGACTGTAATCCCGTATAGTGCCACTCCCATAAGCAAGTGGAATATTATAGCTTTTTTGTAAGACCACCTCTCCCTGTGCGTCGGTCACCGTGAGGCGTGTATAGATATTTTCTTCCCCATCCCAATTGCTATAGTATTCATCCGCTTTATTGATCAGGTACGGGCAAAAGTAGATCGTCGCGTC
The DNA here is from genome assembly GCA_947166135.1 of uncultured Clostridia bacterium. GTDB lineage: Bacteria > Bacillota > Clostridia > Oscillospirales > Acutalibacteraceae > Ruminococcoides. The sequence continues at coordinate 12,699 of CAMVDB010000049.1, forward strand.
AGAAGAGAACTCTGTCTTCGGCGTACTGCGTTTAGAGCCCCACGCAAAACAAGGTTCATACAACCACTCCCAAAAATACTCATCAAGAATGGTTTCCTCATCATCCAATTCGTCGAATCTTTCTTCATCCTTCGGTTCATCTGTCAGGATCAGATCGCCGATCAAAATGTCCGGATATTTCGTCCTGTCCAACGTCGCGTCGGGCGAGGTTTCATAGGGGATATCAGGGCTGTAGGGCTTGAGGGTAGTGGCTCCATAGATCCTGACGTCACAGACGGGCGGATCGCTGTACCAATAGCCCCAGCCTTTTTCGTACAGATTCTTGTATTCGATCGGGATCATACTCATCACGTCGGGCGCGGTGCGGCGGTCCTTCCCCTTCTTCGCCAGGTTGGAGTCGGAATCGGTGACGAAGATATACTTGTAATGCTCCTTACTGTCGGCGGGATAGCTGGGATCGGTCACAAAGCCCCAGAGCGTGACCGCGTGAGCACCAAAATATTCATGATCCTCGAAGCGGCACAGTTTCAAGCTGATCGAAGCCGTGTAGCCCGCGCGGAGCCTGTTATAGACGGTTCCGATTTGATTATTAAAGTCACCAAAGTATTCCATCATATCTTTTTCCTCAAAGTCATACTGCGGTAAATATCCGCCGAACCCGGGGGAATCATAGCTCCCGCTGGTAATTCCGCTGAAAAACCAAGAGATAACAGTTTCTTCAGCAGTACCTTGATTCGGGAATGCGTCGAGCATCGCCTCAAACACATCATCGCTGTTGGTAAAGCCCGCCTGCGCCGCCCAGCCGGAGCCGACCAGCATATTGGAGGCTGCCGCCGGCCCGCACATCAATCCGTCATCGCCTCCATACCATGTCTTTTCCACATCGATAAAGCCGAGGTTCTTCATCTCAAAGAGCTTGCCCTCAACATAATTGTCGATGATCGCCTGCTTGATCTGCTCAACGTTGTTCTTCGTGAGTCCGGTCAGGAATACATTGTAGCCGGTATCGGGCATGACGAAGTCGGCGGTATAAAAGCCGTTCATCATCGTACCGTCGAACGCTCCGGTCACCGCGAGCTCGTTCTGATGCTTGACCTCGAGCACCGGCTCACCGTCGTCGGTCAGCGTAAAGCTGCCGTCAACAGGCACATCCTCCGCCTCGGCAACGTCCACCTCGATCGGTGTTTCATCCACCTCGGTGGGGGGAGCGCTCTCGGCGAATACGGTTGTCTGACACATCAATGTCAGTGTAAGTATAACAGCAATTAGAATAGATAATGCTTTTTTCATGACAGCTCCTTTATCAACAGTGGTTTTACATTAAATCGGTTGAGATTGCCACGGCATAAATGC
>CAMVDB010000050.1 GCA_947166135.1 uncultured Clostridia bacterium
GGCGGAAGATGCCCTCCACATATTCCTGCGCGGTGGCTGTGATGATTTGCAGATCGGATTTGGATATATCAGCCGTTCCCTCTTTGAGCACCGTGTCGATGATGAAGTCATCGATCTCACGCTGCGTCAGTTTGGAGAACGCCGCACGGACAGCAAGCGTGCATTGATATACGCCGAACTTTTCGGTATACATCTTGCTTTCCGCTTTCGGTCTGCCGTTTTCCAGAAACATCATGTTCATGGTACCGTTCCCGATATCTGCCATCACGCTCAGCCCCTTCATGCGGGGCGTGTACGGAAGGATTGCGGAATAACCCTGCGGGAAGATCTTTACATCGGAGATATGGATATTGTAATCTACATCCCGAAAAGCAAATGCGACATCTTCATTCTGTGATAGATATTCCGCAAACGCTTCTTTCTGACCGCTCGTCCAAGCTAACGGAAGTCCTGCGGCGATAATGACGTCGGCTTCGTAGATATTGGCATCGCTCAATTCCATAGCAATAGCGACAAGGGTAAGGCAGTAATAATCGTTATCCTGTACCTTATCCCACAGGAATTCCTTATGACCCTCGCCGATCAGATAATACTTGCCGTTGTAGATAAGCATATCCTTTGTAAACAGCGGCTCAGTGTCATAGGATGTAATGCCGGTCTTGAAGCAATGATTCGCTGTTTTGATATTGCCATATCCGTGGTCAATACCGATAATGATTTTGTTGTTGAATTGTTTCATGTTTTGTCCTCACTTTCATAGAATTATTGATGGCGGTATTGACTAGAGCGGACCGCCGCCATCATGGCGATCCACTCTTCGCGCCTGATCCTTTTCAGATCTTCTTGATGCTGACGCAGGGTATAAAACCCATAGTCAACATACGCGGACAGCGCATCGCTCCGCGTAGCTCTCTCGGGCTTGATTGATACAATCATAGGCTATCGCCTCCTTTCTGTATTTTGATTTATATATGAAAACTGCCCTCACCGTGAAAAAGTGGGGGCAGTTATCATATATCAAGATATTAGTGTTAGAGCGGTAAAAATCGCTCCGCCAGCAGTATTTTTGGGCGAAAAAAAGAGAAACGGCGTTCAAACCGTTTCTCTCAATACATATCTAATATTTTACATCATTTCGTCGACCGGGAACGGAACCGGCATCTGTGACAGATAACGCCGGATAAAGGTGACGTCCACGATATCCAATCCGTCGTCGGACACATCGCCGACCAGCACGGCACGATCCGCGTAAGGGATCGTCATCAGCGACAGATACCGCTGCAGCAAAGTCGCGTCGATAATCTCGACCTCTCCGTTACCGTCGATATCGCCGAGAACGTTTTTGATCTCGAACTGCACCGATACGGAGCCCTTATACTCGCGTTTACCGATCACCTGAGCCGTAGCGACGCCCGCTTCACGGTTGTCGGCGTATTCTACGGAATAATCCGCTGCGGGATCAAGGGTCACGCCGTCGAGTATTACGGTCGCCCGGGGAGTCTGTTCGGCGCTGTTGTAACGCAGGGCGTAGGCGTCAAGAGTCACCGTCGCGGCAGAAAGATCGGTCGCGTCCAGCAGGACATAGTCGATCCCCTTGTCATCAGCATAGAGATGTGCCGCCGAATTGCGGTAGCAGTAGATCGTGACGTTCGGACTGCGGTCAAAGGCGTTGTCGGCGATCAGCGTACAGGAGCGCGGGATCGTCACCTTCGACAGCGAGCCGCAGCTATAGAAGCATTGGTCGGGGATCTCGGTGACGCCGTCGCCGACAGCGACCTGCGTCAGGCTGCCGCAGCTCTGGAACGCGCCGAAGTCCAACTGAGTCACCCACGCAGGGAGCTCCAGCTCCGTCAGACCCGAACAGCCATAGAAAGCGCAGCTGCCGATCGCCCGAAGCTCCGTCGCATTTTCAAAGCCGACAGAGGTGATGTTCGCTCCGTAGAAGGCATAATCGCCGATACCGACAACAGGCGCGCGGAGCAGCGTTTTGGGAATGACCACCGCATCCAAATCGCCGTCATAGGCTCGGATGACCGCTTCGCCCTGTTCGCTGATGTCGAAGGCAAAGCCGTCGAGCTCGAAGTAGCTGTCAGCCGCGTGAACAGCGACCGCCGAAAGCATGATCGCGATAAGTGTGATCGCAAATACTCGAACGATTCTCTTCATGCGCACCACCTACCATTCGATTTCATCATCGGGATCCGAGATGATCGGGTCAAGCTCGTCACCGTTGCCGTGTTCGTTATGATTCTCCACGCTGGCTAGGATCACATCCTTCAGCGTGAACCGCTTGAGAAAAAGCTCGGGACGCATATATTCTTTTTTGTTCATACGCAATCCCTCGCTTTCTCTAAGATTTGCGTTATGGCTCAGTCACTGTCTCCGTGATATTCTCCGGGAGCGCGTCGTTTTTTGACGCGATATCCTTGTAGCAGAAGTATACGGAGTTGCTGAGAGTGATGTTGCCGTCCTTATCCTGCATATAAGCCGTCGCCTTGAGCAGGTAGGTCGAATTTGTATAAGCGCCGTTCTTCTTGGCGTTCTTGTAATACTTCCAGAAGTCGGTGCGGTTATGGTTGGTCAGATCGGTCGTCGGAATGTCACAGAACAGGATCGAGCGGTACTTTGCGGTGCTTCCGGAGACCTTATAGACATACCGGTCGACCGCTTCTCCGTCGAGGTGGCTGTCGATAGCTGTTTTCAGATTGTCATAATCGGTAACGGCTTTATAATCCTTGCCCTGTACAAAGTCGACTTCCTCAGGAACCTGTGCGCAATACTCGATGACGACGCCGGTCTTGTAATCGGCTGAGTTATAGATATTGTTGCCGTTGTCCTCGAAGGCGATCTCAAAATCGGAGAAGACCAGATCGGTCTCGCCCGTATCGGAGATATTGCCCTCTTCGTCCGTCCAGCGGTTGCGGGAATAATCCAAATGCTCCAGCGTGATGCTCGGAGCTTCGGCAGGCGCTTCTGCCGGATCGGCGGGAGCGCTCCCACCGCCGGTACTGCCGTCTCCGGAAGCCGGATCGTCATTGTTACCGGTATCCGTCGCCGCCTCATAAACAGGCGTGAGCCAGTAGTTATCGAACATGCACAGCTCAAAGAGCGGGTTCAGACCCTTCGCGATCACGGGCGCGTCAGCCTTGGCGGATTTTCTGACCGCCCAGTAGCTGAACTGCATACCGTTGTAGGTTTCGGGAGCCTCGATCACCTTCATGCCCTCGTCCAGATTATGGTTCGCGCCGTAGAAGGTAGCTACCGGTGTTTCGTAATTGCCGTCGGGGCTCAGGCGGTAGTTCGCGTAAACGGTCTTGACCGTCTGCTTGGCGGTGATCGTAGTGGTCAGGTGGTTAGTCGTCGCGGGCGTTACCACGGTATCACCGTCCATCACAGCGTCGTGCGCCTTCTCGGACGTCTTGACGATGCGATTCTCTGCGTTGCTCCACAGCAGGGTCTCGCCGTGATTGCTCTCGAACGGAGACTCGGAGAGGATGAATTCATCGGTCAGGCGATAATCGCCGTCAGCGGTGATCGCGCAGTTACTGCTCTTTTCATTCAACTGATCGGCAGTCAGCGTACCGTGCTTGACAAAGGTCTTCGTCCGCTCCTCGTCGGTTGCGCCGATACGGGATTGGAACTGGTAGTTGATGGTATAGGGTAATGTACTAACATCATTTCGCGCGTAAACAGCGATCAAATACTGATTTCTGTTTCTTGCAACCTGCTGAGAAAGCGCATCGGGATCCCAGCCGTCGGCGCTGTTCCAGTTATGATGCCTGATCAGCGCGTTGCTGTTGTTCTCGTCGATCTCCCACCACTCGGCAAACTGATACTTATAAACCCGGTTGTCGATATCGGTCATACTCAAAGTATAACCGTCGTTGCGGTGCCATGCGATCTCGGTATGGTTTTGATAACCGTTGGGCGCGGTAAATGTTACTTCTTTACCGACTCGTTCACCTGTGGGATGCACCTTTTGAGCATCGGGCGCCTGTGCGTTGTCTGCATTATCAACCGCCTGCTGAATGGTGCCGGATAAATCATCGTCGCTTGCCGCTCTGAAGCTGCTTACGGTATAGTCGTCCGTGTAGTAGAACATGACGTCCATTGTGACCGTATCCTGCTTGACGAGCGCGTAGTACTTCGTTCTGTTTTCAGGCAGATCAGTACCGGTTGGCAGATCTTCCTTAGTCAGCGTCGCGTTTGTTGTAATAAGGTTCGTCTCGGGATGAGCCTCGTCGTATGTAGGCGTTGTGTACCAGCCGAGGAAGGTATAACGATGCAGATGCAGATAATCCGGATGTTGCGAGTCGGAATCATCTATGACTTCATTGTTGGTATCATAGAATGTATTGTCTTTGATACCGTTATAGTCCAGTACTGTCTGAATCGTAAAGTTCAGTCTTCCGAACTTCGGCGTACCGTCCTCATAATAGTCCGTATCGGGACTGTTGTTGACACAGACCATCTGATAATTCAGTTCGCGCTCAATATCCTTGCGGTAATAGATCTTGACAAGGTTCCATGCGTTGTCGGGCTGGATCGTCAGGGTGACGTCCTTTAAGGCGCCGTTTTCATCAGTGACGCGGGTATAGTCTGTCTGTTCGGAGGTTACGGGATCGGTATAGGTATAATCCCTGGCGGGATTAATGGTGATCACCTGCTGAACCTGTCCGGTAAAGCTCGGATCGGTAAAGGTTGCAAGCAGACCGTTCCACGGAGCGCCGACTGTCGGATCGGGATCATCTTTGTGTTCATCAAGGTAATTCAGATACGCTTTTTCTGCGGACTGGTCGACATACTGATACTGATAGCTGTAAGAATTACGGCTATAGTAGATCATGATCGTCTTTTTATCCGTTCCCGTGATTTCCACGGTTCCGTTGTCCGCTACGGAAATAGGCGTTGTATCCCTGTCGCCGTTCGCATCGGTAACGTTATATTTGGTGCCGCCCGTTACGCGCGCAAAGCCTGAATTTTCAATATGACGAGGTATCTCTCTGTTGTACAGGTCGGCTACCGATAAGTCTACGGCGCCGTCGCCCGTTTTTTGTACCGTCAGCGTTTCGGATGAATAGAGCGAATAGGTATTCGCGCCGAGATCCTGCGTAAGGTACTCGACCTCATACATATATTCATTTTGATTCTGGTCATAAAGGAAGGTGATAACGTTATTCTCGAGCTCTTCCGCCTGCTGCGTCGCGGGGTCGGAGTCGCTCGAAGCGGTAAGAACGATCGACTGGGTCGCGGTCCTCGCGATATAGCCCGGGATGATCCTCGCGTCCTCTGATACCGACGCGTGGGTGCTTTCCCTGACGACTTCTTCATGCAGGGGTGTGCGGCTCGACGCGTCAAGGTACTGGACCTTGTAATACACCTTATCTTTTTGGATATATCTGAAGGTCAGTTTGTTCGGCTCATACTCATCATCCGAGTTGTTCGCCTTGATGACCATAGACGATGAGTTGGTCGTCGGCCACCAGTTCAGACCTTCCTGCTCACCCTCCTGCGTCCATTTGTATTCATCATACAGCTCATCGCCGCTTTTGGCGTTAAAGGTCTTGGTCTTCCAGACATAAGCTCTGCCGATGGTAGGCGCGGCGATCTCGGTGTCGTCGCTGTCCTTGACGTAGCTGACCTTATACTTCGCGACGTCCTTTGTGACCCATTCGGCAAAGAGCCTGAGCTTGGCGTTATCGCCGACCGATTCCTCGTTAAAGGCGATAACAGGCACGTTCTCGGGCTCATAGCGCACGGGAATGCGATCGCGGATGTAGTACCATCCGGCAAAGGACGCGCCCTCGGCGATCGGCGTCAGCCTCGGTCTGGGGTTGTCCGGATTGTCGTCGTTGACCGGGATCGACATCAGCGGCACATACGAGCCGTAGTCGACTCTGACGTCGGTGACGTCGTTGTCATCTGCATCCTTACCGAGTACGATCCTCTTTTCGGGATGCTCACCCTTGCGGTCGACGTAAAAGTCATCGTAATCATCGTAGAAGATCACGTCGATCATCTTCGGCGTCCACTTCGCGTAGAGTGTGACGTCGGCGGCGGGCATCGTCGCGGTATCCTTATCGACCTGGCGATAGTAGTAGGGGGTGTAATACCAGCCTTCGAAGGTGTAGTAATTTCGCAGGTCCTCGATAAAGTAGGACGGCTCTTCGAACCAGTAGCGGTAATCGCCCGCATGGAAATTACCTGCGTCATGCGTAACGACGGAATTAAACGGTGCGCCGTACATGACGTCGCGGGTATGTTCTTCCTCCAGACGGTTGCCGTTGCGCCATTTCAGCGCATACACATTTCGGTGGTAGAAGAACTTGATCGTGCACTTGCGGTATTCGTTCGAGTCGCCCGTCCAGTCGATTCTCGTATTATTATCGTTCAATTTGGCTTTACCGGTACCGTCCATCTGGAAGTTTTCCAACTGAAAGCCGATCATCGATGAGGCAACCTGATTCGATCGTACATTTGTGTTTCTTGTAGCCTCAGACTTCGTTCGATCATATTGGTCGCCGGAATCGATCGTTTCGATCCGATTCTCTTCCGGTAAGCCGTATGCTCTGGTGACAGAATTGCCATCCAGATCCGTGAATGTACGCTCGATGACGTCGAGATAGGTACCGTTATCGACCAATGCCTGATAGCCGTTCGCGGAGTGTTCAGCCAGCTCGATCTCCTTGGGCAGGAGCTCGATATAGTTTTCATACCGGAAGTGCAGCACCCTTTTAACACCATAGTTCCATTTGTTATCCGAGGAAGATGAATTCGTCCACGAAAGGAGAAAATGCAGCGTGGTATAATCCTGAGAACGGTCGCGGAACATCAGCTCGTCGCCGAGCTCTTCATAAATTCCCTTGATGGTAAAGTTGTCTGCACCTTTTAAATCAGGATTATTTGAGTCTGGTTTTCGGTTGTTCAGCATGAAATTGGTGCCGTACTCTGTCGCCCAGCTGCCCGGGTAACAGATCTCGGTATTCGCAAAGCCCTGCTTATGTACGGGCGTAATCGCGTCGATCAGCCATTTGTCATGCAAGGGTTCGCCATACTGGGATTGTATCTCATAGTAATAATACCGATAGCCTTTGTAATCCACATACAGCCCATCTTCATCTTGAGCCGACGGCGTCAGAATACCCCTGTACTTTTCGGCTATCTTCGGCAGGGTATCGGCGGCGCCGTTATCATCCTTTCCTTTTTCCCACGTACCCTGAGCAACAGCGACAATCGGCTGCTGTCTCGGGTTTTTTCCATAATAATCATATTTTGAGAAATTTTTGGTGGAATTAGTCAATTCAACCCGTCCGGTAGCCGCGCCGTTTACGAGTTGTCGTCTGGCGTAATAGAACTGCAGGGTAAAGTCCATTCGGTCATAGTAGACGTTGATGCGCGTGGTGCCGTCGCCGGCTACCTCGATATAATCATTACCCGAATCGTGTTTTCCGTGGAACTGGAGATCGGACATCGAACCGTTGAAATCATAGAACTTAGCTTTACCGACCAGCTCGGCACTCTTGGCTTCACTGATTGCGGCAAAGTCGATGCGATTGCCGTCTTTATCCAACGGATTACCGTCGCTGTCCTCTGCAACGCCTATGATATTACCGTCGCCGTCGGTCACAGTAGCCTGCGCGCTCAGATCGAAGCCGAATAGGTTCTTGATCGGAACAAGTTGACCCGCAGCGTTTTCGATCTCCGTATCGAGATTGACAGGGGTACCGGAGGGTACGTTCTTCACGTCCTTAGCGGCGAGAACGGAATAGTTCTGGCTGATCAGCGTTCTCGCCTCGGCAATGGTATCTGTTTGGTTCAGGTCAGCGGCAGTTATATCGGAGCCGTCAGGATTCTCGATCCAGTATACGACGCTGAAGGAGGAAGTGCCGTTGCTCCATAACGCCTGGTAATAGGTGTTTTCAGCCGGTACGGTCTGGTCGCCCGCGAGGGATACGGGAGTGGCTTCCGCCTGCGCTTTGGAAATCACTTTTCCGCTTGCGTCGATATAGTGCCAGCCGTCTTCGTCTTCGCCGGTCGGATCATAGGTGTTGATGGAAGAATCCTTGTCTGTACGTGCCCATCCGGTGAAGGTATAGCCCAATCTTTTCGGCTCATCGATACGGTAAACCGTCTGGTACTTTGCATAGACAGGATCTACGCCGTAGCCGCCCTCGCCGAGGTCAAAGTTGACGGTATAGTAGTTGCGGTCGTAGTAGACGCGGAAGACGGTGGAACCGTCGGCAGCGATCGCGTCGGGCTCGTGGAACAGGCTGGTAAAGCCGGTGATCTCTTCCGCCTCCAGATCGGCAGGAGCGGTGCCCGTCTTGCCCAGACGGTTTTGGTTGGCGTTGGTACGGTCTCTGTCCAGCGTATACAGATCATCATAGATGTTTTGCAGATAATAGCGCGCCGCATAGTGGGTCAGACCTGCTACATAATAAATACTATAGGTCATATCGCTCTGAAGCGACGCCGTCTCGATATGAGTCGTTGCCTCGGATACGCCGCCTGTCGGAAGCGCGGCGGGATCATTCGCCGGATCGGTAAGCGCCATAGGCTCAAAACCGCTGACGTCAGGATTGGTTACGTCATAGTTAAGAGCCTCTCCGACGTTATAGGTCGCTATATACGGGTCATGCGCAGGCGTGCCGTCAATAAAATAATAATTGATTTTTACCGTATAAAATGACACAGAGCTGACAGCTATCGTGAATAATTGAAGCAGCAGCGTTACCGTAAGGATCACGGACACCGCCTTGATGATCGAGCCTCGCGAGGTCATTGTTCTGATAGTTTTATTCATCACAGTCACCTCCATTGGTTTTGCCGCCCTCAGCGGCGTCCATAGGTAAAATGCCGTCAATATTAGGGTTGGTGACGGTCAGGTCGACTTGCGCCCCTGCGGAATAAGTCGCGACATAGGCGTCATGCGCGGGAGAACCGTCCTCGAACACATGGGTAACGCTGATATGATAGCAGGGATCCGCTCCTGTGCTCACGGTGCTCGCAGCGACAGCAGCCGCAGGCAGCGAGAGGATCATGAAGATCAGTACGATTCTTTTTGTCATTTTTTCACGGTTGGTCTTCATGGCAATTTCTCCTTTCATCCGCCTGTGGATTTTGTAGTGGCTTAATCATATACGACAGCCGATCGATTTCGGCGTATATGGGCTTGTGCATCCGCGTGAATCAACCGGCATGATGAGGTAGTTTAGGGGGTCGGCAGGGGTGGATGAAGCGTGATTTTGCGTTGTCTGCTTATATCCGATATTAGCCTATTATATGTAATACTATTGTATCAAATAATCTGTCAAATTACTATGCATATAATCACCAAACAAACAGTCTGGTTTTCTCGCTTTTTGGAATATGTTACAATTTCACAGTTTTTTCACATTTTTATGTAAGTTTTGCATAAAAATAATAACCCTATTTTTCACCCCGAAAAATCGCCGCAAGACGGATAAAAAACACAGAAAAACGGGCTGCCGCAAACACGACAGCCCGGTGGTCGGAAATCTATTATTTGTTCCGCAGCGAATCACCCATCACGCCGTTACACTCGGGCGGCAGATTCTCTCTCGCCGTTTCATCCGGCTCATACGGCGAGGCGGTCTTTACAAGATCGGACGGCAGGAGCGGCGTATGGTTATTGTAGCCGTACGCCTTGACGATCAGCGGATAGTTCTTGAAGCTGAAATCTTTGTCAAAGGAGCCGCTGAGTCCGGGGATGGTGGGGGACTCGAGGAAGTTGACCTCGCCGCCGTACTGCCACATGCCCAGCGGGCGGCGCGTATAATCGTAGGTAGAGCTCCACTGCGCCAGCCACACGTCGTATTGGTCGATATCGGGGTGGTTGAACGCGCCCATCAGCCAGTCGTAGCCGGTGTAGAGGATCGGATAATAGCCCGCCGCCTTGATACCGGAAAGGTAGGTATAGCAGATCTTGCGGACATCCTCGTCGGAGGGCATCCCGTTGCGCTGTTTATAGTCGTCGTCCTCCCAGTCGAAGGCGATCGGCATAGTAGGCTTTTTGCCCTTGAGCAGGCGCAGGGTATGGGCGACCTCGCTCTTTGCCTCCGCCTCGGTCAGCGCATAGGAATAGAGGAACGCGCCCCAGTCAAGACCGGCGTCCTCCGCCTTTTTGACGTTCTGTTCAAAAAGGTTATCGTCCTGATATGTCAGATCATCGCCGTAGCCCAGACGCAGGATAACGAAGGTATAACCCGCCGCCTTGAGCTTGTTCATATCGATATTACCGTTGAATTCGGAGATATCGACGCCCTTGGAGCGCTCGAAGCCGTTGATCTCGTCAATGATCTGCTGATAAGAGGAGGATATATCGTCCTCGCCCTTCTTCTTTTTTGCTTCGGCAAGCGTCATATTCACATAAAAGGCGCCGCTGAACCGCGCCAGCCAGCGCTGGATCACGGTCGTGTCATCAACATCCGGCATGCCGTCAAGATTCGCGTCGGCACACGCCAGAGCGGCGTTGCCCAGCGAATACATCTCGGCAAGATGCCCCTGCAAAATGCTGACGTCGTCGATCGTCGCCTCACCGTCGCCGTCCACATCGCCGACGACTGCGGTATCGCCCGCGCTGACGTCAGCCGCATACGCGCCCGCGCACGCCGCCGAAACCGCCAAGATCGCGATCAACAGCAGGCTGACCGCCTTGTACATCCGTTTCAAATACGCCTCCGTAGCACACAGTATTATACGGTGATTGTAGCATGAAAACATGAACAATTCAACAACAAAGCTGTAATCATCCCGAATCGCCGTAAAAAAGTGTCAAGGACACATCAGCTCCCCCAGCCCCCTCAATCATGAGGGGGTTAGATTTTTAAGGGTAGCTATGGTATAATAAATCCATGAACATCTTACAAAAGATATTTACGGATTATTATGAAAAAATTGTATATGAACTACATCCCAGACAAGCGATAGTGGAGAATGTAGACAAAATGATACACTGCGGTAATTCATCTTACGGCGGTGCCTTGTTCGGTTGCGACGAATGCGGTCATTTGAAATTTGTTCCCTTTCGATGCAAAAGTCGGTTTTGCCCTTCCTGCGGTAACAAATACTCTATTGACTGTACCACCGCCATGTCTTTTAAGATCGTCAATGTTTCACATCGTCACTGCGTCTTTACGATCGATGATGAATTAAGGCGGTTTTTTCGCACAAGACCGTTCTATGCTCAGCCTTTTATTCACCGCTGTTCAAAGTACGGTCTTAAGAATGTTTCATAAGGATAACAAAACGGAACGTTTTACTCCGGGCTTCATATGTGTATTACATACCTTTGGCAGAGATTTGAAATGGAACCCGCATATCCACTGCCTTATCTCCGAGGGCGGTGCCGGTAATTCCGGTCTTTGGAGACCTAAAAAGCATTTCAGCTATACTTTTCTGCGTAATGCCTTCCGTACCGTACTACTCAATCTAATGGAAGCTAAGTTGGGTTCTTCCTTTAAAAAGGTCAAAGCAATGTGCTACCGCGATCACAAAGACGGCTTTTATGTTTACGCCAAGCCTAACAAATGCAAACCCCGTGATGTTTTGAAATACATCGGTCGTTATTTAGGCAGACCTGTTATTGCTACCTCTCGAATCGACTCCTATGACGGTGAGTTTGTTGCCTTCCATTACAACAGACACGAAGACGACAAGTTGGTTTACGAGACAATTCCTGCTATGCATTTCATCAAGCGGCTTATCCGTCATATCCCCGAAAAGCATTTTAAGATGGTTCGCTACTACGGCATTTATGCCAGACACCGCAAGTCCGATAACAGTCTTATTAGAGCTATCCACCCCTCTAAGCATAGTTTCTTTCTCTCTTTGAATAGGTGGCGTGATTCCATCGCTTTCTCTTTTGGGTATGATCCTCTCAGATGTCCTTGCTGTAACAACCATTTGTCCCTTTTTGATTTATATCTGTGAATTGAACGAGTTGTGCCGTGGCTGACTCCTTTCCGGACAAGTCCCTCTACTATATACTGCATGAAAAGGGGCAAATTGTTCCTGATTTTTCAAAAAAGTTTAAATTCTTTGCCTGTGAGTATCATAGTACGGAACGCAGCCGGTGTTTTGCAGCTTTTTGGTGAAGAAGTACAAATGTACTGCAAACATCCCGAAAAATGAAAAAACGCATCAAATTAGAAAATACAACAGCAGGGTATCTCCTATTCCGATGCGCTCAACTCTCATATCCTGCGAAAAGGCAGACTTCTCCCTTGGTGTAAAAGCATTATATCATTTCAAACATATGTTTGTCAATGGTTTTTAAAATATATGTTCGATAAAAACAGCAAAAAAGAATAGCTCCTCACAAATTGAAACTGAACGTATCCAATAAAACGAAGAACAATAAAAGATTCCCCTTACAGTAGAGCTAAGTAAACTACCATAAGAGGGTTCTTGGTACTTTGTACACCACAGCGAATGGCGAAACATGGCTGTCTATAGAAGAAAAGGTTCAATAATCAATCAAGGCAAGAGAAAACAGGCATGGTGTTTGCTTATGTAAATAAAAACATAAAGTTTCCTCCATTATGTATTAGCGTTATGAAAGTGAAACAGCATTGTAAAAAAGTCAGATTTTATGGAAGTTTTGTAGCATCAAGCATTAACGGAATTCGTCTTTTGCTCAACTTAGTTGCAACTTGCAATAAAGTCCCTAATTTTCGATAAGCATATAAAAAAGCCCCCCGCCAACACTTTTGTGCTGACGGCGGGCTATCTCTATACATATATTATTTCAATTAAAACGATTTCTTCCGCTCTATTACGAATACAGTTCATTTGCTTTACCCACAGCATTTGATTCTCCGCTTTGAGCTGTTCTGTGATGTTCTCTGCTTCTGCAAACTGCTTCACCAATCGCTCGTACATCGCTGTAGCTTCTTCATTGACGTCAGCAAGATGATTATGGAGCTTGCAAGATGTCAGCAGATTATAGTAGAGAATTTTGTGATACTCTCTCAGATAGCGTCTTCGCCTTGCTCCCCAGACTCCGATATCCCGTTCATCCTGCTCCGGTAAGGTCAGGTTAGGCAGGTTGTAGTCGCCCTGTTTGGTATAGGTAATCTTTGTGCACATGCTCATACCTCCTTTACGCGCACTCGCTTGACTTTCGCTTTCATAATCTTGATGATGATTTCATCAATCGCATCGGTGTAGTGTCCTGTTCTGATCAGCTCATTCTTCTTTACGATTAGGCTGTCTAACAATAAACGACGCTGTTCATTCGTTAGATATACATGATATTTCTTTGTCATCGTCATTCCTCCATTGAGTTGGTAAAAACATTGTATTGTTCAAAGGGCTAAATCACAAATGTGCGAGCAGAAAATGTGTGTGACTGCCGATAGAATCTATATTCTTGATAAGTCCGTTATCAACACTCGTACCATAAGAATGACGATACCGCAAGGTATCGTTTTTTCATTATAAAGAAGTGGGAGAGGATGGATTCGAAGGCGAGCGTGTCAAGATGTAAGCGTAAGCGCACATCGCAGATAAAATCGATTCGGGGAATCGATTTTAGCGAGAGCGTAGAAGAAGCTTAGGACGCTTGCAGGGCGCTCCTAAGACGGGGCAGGGGGACAGATTAAACCAAGCGAAACCCTCTCCCACCATAAGAATGACGATACCGCAAGGTATCGTTTTTTCATTATAAAGAAGTGGGAGAGGATGGATTCGAAGGCGAGCGTGTCAAGATGTAAGCGTAAGCGCACATCGCAGATAAAATCGATTCGGGGAATCGATTTTAGCGAGAGCGTAGAAGAAGCTTAGGACGCTTGCAGGGCGCTCCTAAGACGGGGCAGGGGGACAGATTAAACCAAGCGAAACCCTCTCCCACCATAAGAATGACGATACCGCAAGGTATCGTTTCAGTCTGTCGAAAAAGTCCAGCTTAGGCTGGGCTTTTTGTAGTATCTATGGTATAATAGATACGGTGATGGAAATGTTGGAAAAGAACGTAAATAA
>CAMVDB010000051.1 GCA_947166135.1 uncultured Clostridia bacterium
CCGCAATGACGATTGATATGCTCTCGTGACGGCGTTATTTTTTATATCCGCAGCCTTCGCGGGCGCAGAATAATCCGCCTTTCTTGCCCTTGCGCTTAAAGAGGATGTCGCCGCAGTTCGGGCAGCGCTCGTCGACCGGCTCGTACCACGACACAAAGTCGCAGTTCGGGTAATTGGAGCAGCCGTAGAAGGTCTTGCCCTTGCCGGTGCGCTTCACGATCACGTCGCCGTCGCACTTGGGGCACTTCACGCCGACGTTCTCGACGTATTTCTTGACGTTCTTGCACTCGGGATAGCCGGGACAAGCGATAAACTTGCCGTAACGTCCGACCTTGACGACCATCTGACGTCCGCATTTCTCACATATAATGTCCGTCTTGTCCTCCTCGAGCTGTATCTTCACGCCCTGCATATCGGCTTTCGCCTTCTTGAGGGTCTTTTCGAAGTCGGTATAGAACTCGTCGAGCAGATCGTTCCACCGGATCGTACCGTGCTCGACAGTATCGAGCTCCTGCTCCATCTGGGCGGTGAACTTGACGTTGACAATCTTGGGGAATCGCTCCTTCATCAAGCCCGCCAGCGCCTCGCCGAGCTCGGTGGGGATCAGGGTCTTGCCCTCACGCTTGACGTACTCGCGGGAGGTGATGGTCGATATGGTGGCGGCGTATGTGGAAGGTCTGCCGATGCCGTACTCCTCCAGCGCCTTGATCAGCGACGCTTCGGTAAAGCGCGCGGGCGGCTGGGTGAAGTGCTGGTTCGGCACGAGCTCCTTGAGCTTACAGGGAGTATCCTTCTCGAGCGAGAGGATGCGGTTATCCTTATCGTCCGCCTCATCCTTGCTCTCAACATACAGAACGGTGAAGCCCTCAAAGTCGACGCGGTAACCCGCCGCCTTGAAGACATAGCCGTTCGCCTCGATATCCGCCTGAGTGGTCTTCTGGATGCAGTCCGCCATCTGGGACGCCATGAAGCGCTCCCAGATCAGCTTATACAGCTTATACTGATCGGTGGTGAGGCTGCCCTTTATCTGAGCGGGCGTGATAGACGGAGTAGAGGGACGGATCGCCTCGTGGCCGTCCTGAGCGCCGGCGCGGGATTTATAGACGCGGGGCTTTGACGGCAGGAACTTATCGCCGTAGGTATCGCGGATGTAGGTCTGTGCGTCGGCGATCGCGTCGTTCGACACACGCAGGGAGTCGGTACGCATATAGGTGATCAGACCGATCGCGCCGATGCCCTCGACCTCAACGCCTTCATACAGCTCCTGAGCGACCTTCATGGTACGGCGGGACTGGAAGTTCAGCTTGCGGGAAGCCTCCTGCTGCAGGGTGGAGGTGATAAACGGCGGCGCGGGGGATTTCTTGCGGGTACCGTTCTTGACCTTGGTGATGATATAGGAAGCGCCGTCAAGATCGGAAAGAATCTTATCCGCCTCTTCCTTATTGTGTATTTTCAGCTTGCCGTTTTGATCGCCGTAAAGGGACGCGGAGAACGCCTTGCGCGAGCCCTTGGGGATGAGCTTCGCGTCGATCGACCAGTATTCCTCGGGCTTGAAAGCGCGGATCTCATTCTCCCGGTCGACGATGATACGCACGGCGACAGACTGCACGCGACCCGCGGACAGACCGCGGTGGATCTTCTGCGATACAAAGGGGCTGAGCTTGTAGCCGACCAGACGATCGAGGATACGGCGCGCCTGCTGGGCGTTGACCAGGTCGATATTGATGGAACGCGGAGCCGCCATACCGTTCTTGATACCGGTCTTGGTGATCTCGGTGAACTCGACGCGGTCGATCTCATCCAGCGGCAGATTCAGAAGATATGCCAGATGCCACGAGATCGCCTCGCCCTCTCTATCAGGGTCCGTCGCGAGATAGACTTTATCGGATTTCTCCGCCTTCGCCTGCAGCTCGCTGACGAGCTTTTCTTTTCCTCTGATGACCTCATACTTCGGCTCGAAGTTGTTGTTGACGTCTACGCTCAGGCGCGCCGAGGGCAGATCCCTGACGTGACCCATGGACGCGACGACGTCGTAGTCCTTGCCGAGGTACTTCTTGATGGTTTTCGCCTTTGCAGGCGACTCAACGATAACCAGATTAGACATGTTGTGATTGTCCTCCAATGATTTTGCTTTCTGTAATGGTTCAGAGAACAGATAACAGAGAACAGATAACAATGATCGTCGGACAGCGCCCGCATTTAATTAGAAAAACTATATTGTTATCTATTGTCTATTATCTGATTTCTCTTATATAATACGATACATCCTGCCCTTATCCGCCTCGATCAGCCCTTCGAGCTCTAGCTCGGTCAGCGCTGTCAACACTTCGCTGACGGGCAGTCCCGAGGCTTCGGTGATACTGTCGATATGCGTCGGGTCGGGCGTCAGCATTCGATAGACCTTCTCCGCTTCTTCGGAGACATCGATATCGGTCTTGTGCTTCGGGACAGGCTTGATCATGTCATCGGGCTCGCCCTCGATGCTGAACTGCGGATAATACGAGGTGATATCCGTGAAATCGGTCACAGGGATCGCGCCGTCCTTGATCAGTGCGTTCGTACCCTGAGAATAAGGCGAGGTGATGTTGCCCATCACGGCGAACACATCTCTCCCCTGCTCCAAAGCGGTTCGCGCAGTGATCAGCGAGCCGCTCTTCATACCGGCTTCGATCACCAAAACGCCGTTGCTCAGTCCCGAGATGATACGGTTGCGCTCGGGGAAGGTGAACCTGCCCGGCGGATAATCGGGCGGGTACTCGGAGATCACGGCGCCTCGCTCGGCGATCGCCTGACGCATCTTGATGCTGCCCATCAGGTAAGGGTAGTTGATCCCGCAGCCGAGCACGCATACGGTCAGTCCGCCGGTCTCCAGCGCCGCGGTATGACTGAGGCTGTCGATGCCCATCGCGCCGCCGCTGACGATGATCGCGCCGACCTTCGCGAGAGAACCCGCGAGCACGTGCGAGGTCATCTTGCCGTAGGCGGTCGCGTTGCGCGTACCGACGATCGCGATCGAGAGCTTCCTCTCAAAATCCGGCAGCCGACCCTTCAGATAGAGCACGGCAGGCGGATCATAGATCGCTTTGAGCTGTTCCGGATATGACGGATCATCCGGCGAAATGACGGAGATCCCAAGCTGATTACAGCGCGCGATCACCTCGATCGCCTTGCTCAGGGGCGTACTTTCCAAAGCGATGATATCCTTCGTGCCGAGCACGCCGGACAATCGCCACTCCGGCTCACCGCCGTTGTAAAGATCGGCGATATCGGGATATAAGGACGCGAGCGCCTTGCACTTAGGCGTGCTGTAGCCCAGCGCCAGACTCAACCAGATAAAGTACTTTGTCGCGTTGGTCATTTCACCATTTCCCAGAGGATGATACCTGCGGCGGCAGAGACGTTCAGACTCTCGGCGTCGCCGCGCATGGGGATATAAAGCTTGTGGGTACAGGCGGCAACCGTCTCGGGCGTCAGCCCGTTGCCCTCGTTGCCGACTGCGGAAAGTACGGCGCCGTTCAGGTCACATTCCGTCAGCGGAACGGATCCGCGATCCAGCACCGCCGCAAAGGAGGTACCGAAGCGGTTGAAGTCCCCGATCAGCGCGGGCAGATCATCGGTGATGTGCATGGGCTGGCGGAACACCGCGCCCATACTGCCGCGCACGACCTTCGGCGCGTAGACGTCACAGCAATCCCTGCTGAGGATGACCGTATCCACGCCGAATGCCTCGGCAGTCCGGAGGATCGTACCGAGGTTGACAGGATCCTGAACATTTTCAAGAGCCAACACTTTTCCATTATCCTTAATTTTATCAAAGTCAAAGCTTTTGTCAAGTCTTTTTATGACAAAGAGCACGCCCTGAGGGGTCTTGGTATCGCTGACAGCGCTGAAAATGCTGTCGCGAAGGACAAGGCACTCCCCCGCTCTGCGCTGAGCCTCGGCGATCAAGGCGGGATTCTTCCCGACAAAGCTCTCTGAAAAGTACGCCGAAACGACCTCGGCACCGCTTCTCAGCGCGTCGGAGCACAGGCGCAGCCCCTCGGCGGCAAAGACCCCTTTCTCCCTGCGAAAGGATGCGGAGGACAAAAGCTTTTTCAGATATTTGATCCTTTTATTTTCTTTTGAAGAAATAAGTTCCATATTATTACCTATTATTATGATAAGGTGAAGGGTAAATAGTGAATGGTGAATGGTGAAGGGTGAAGGGAAAGCCTGACGGCTTTTGGATTTGTATAACAACTGCTTTTCAAACGCCTGCGGCTCTGTATAAAGGGTCGAGTGTGTTGTTTCCCGATCAAACGTTATATAAATCCGGTGCGGACAGCGTCCGCCCGCCACCATTCACTATTCACCATTCTCCATGATCCGTTCCCAAATATAAAAGCGTTTGGGGGTTACCCAAACGCAGTTATAGCTTATTATTATGCGTTTTTGACCTGCTCGACCAGAGCGGTGAAAGCGGCGGGATCGGAGATCGCGATCTCGGACAGAACCTTACGGTTCAGGGTGATGCCGGCTTTCTTCAGACCGTTCATGAAAGTGGAGTAGTTGATGCCGTTTACTTTGCAGCCGGCGGAGATACGGGTGATCCACAGTCTGCGGAAGTCTCTCTTCTTCTGCTTTCTGCCGATGTAAGCGTAGTTGCCGCTCTTCATCACCTGCTGCTTCGCCATCTTAAAGTGCTTACTCTTCGCACCATAGTAGCCCTTAGCCAGCTTTAATACTTTCTTTCTTCTCTTGCGAGTCATCATCGCGCCTTTAATACGTGCCATTTATAGTTACCTCCGTTATCTTAGTAAAAAGTGCTGAATTATTTGTAGGGAACCAGGCGCTTAACCTGAGCTACATTGGTCTTATCAGCTACGGTAGTCTTTCTCAGACCTCTCTTACGCTTGGTGGTCTTCTTGTTCAGGATATGGCTCTTGTTAGCATGAGCGCGGATAACCTTACCGTTCTTAGACAGTTTGAAACGCTTTTTAGCTCCGCTGTGAGTTTTGATCTTAGGCATATTGATAATCCTCCTTTTAATACATTAGGGTTCGGCTTTCAACAGGGCATGACGCCGGTAAAGCCTTAGCTTACTTTGTGGGCTTGGGAGCCAGGAACATGAGCATCTGGCGACCCTCGAGCTTAGCGGGACGCTCGATGTTGGCGACCTCGGCGCAAGCGTCCGAGAACCTCTTCATCGTCTCGTAGCCGTACTCGGAATGACCCATCTCACGACCTCTGAATCGGATCGAAACCTTGACCTTATCGCCGTGAGCAAAGAACTTCATCGCGTTCTTGAGCTTGGTGTTAAAGTCGTGCGTGTCGATGTTGAGTGAGAGCTTGATCTCCTTGACGTCGACGGTATGCTGGTTCTTTCTCGCTTCCTTCTCGCGCTTCGCCTGCTCAAAGCGATACTTGCCGTAGTCCATGATCTTGCACACGGGCGGCGCTGCCTGAGGGGCGATCTTGACGAGATCGAGATTCTTCTGGTCGGCGATATGCTGGGCGTCGGCAGCTGACATGATGCCGAGCTGGGCGCCGTCGGGACCGATTACGCGTAACTCTTTGTCGCGAATTTCCTCATTGATCTGAGGTTCCTGTTTGCTGATAAGTAAGCACCTCCAAAGTTTCGTAAACAAATAGAAAAGCGGACAGATAGCTCCGTCCGCATACAATACAACACAAAGGGATCGCATCCCCTATCGGTATTGACCCGTGCAGACGACACCCCACAGGTGAAAGCTAAAAGTGCTTTACTTTGTTTTCGTTATGTATTATAATATCTTTCATATTGATTGTCAAGAATTATTTTTACAATTCTTTGTATTATTATTGATTGGAAGACTAAATGTCACCCAAAAAGGAGTAATAACGTGCAAAACTATCCGTATTATCCACAGCAGCAGACCCACCCGCAGCCTCCGCGCTATCTCCCGCCCGTACTGTCGAGAGAGGAATATCAGTCGCTGAGATATCAGAAGGGACTCAGAAAAACCGCGAACGGGCTGGGCATCCTGATGGTCTGCTTCATCGTTCTGCAGATCGTGATCGCCCTTGTATCAGAGTTCATCCTCTCCGAAAACGGACTCATGGACGATCTGATGAGCTTCGATGTGCTGTATATGCTCGAGAGCGGCATGACCTCCTCGATCATCTTTTTCATCGTCGGACTGATCTACTGCTGTTTCCGCAAGCTTAGATTCAGCTCCCTGTTCCCGTTTCAGAAAACAGGCGCGAAAATGCTGTATCGCCTGTGCGCCGTCGGCATCGCGTTCTCTCTGATGAGCAACTATGTCGTCGATCTGCTGAATAACAGCCTCGGGCTCTTCGGGATCGAGAACAGCGGCGGTGTCTTCGAGACCTCCGATAATCCGAATATCCTGATGTACTTTTTGACCGTTGCGATCCTCCCGGCGTTTGTCGAAGAATTCGCCTTCCGCGGCGTGATCATGGGCGTGCTGCGCCCCTACTCCGAGGGACTGGCGATCTTCGTATCCTCCGCCGCCTTCGCGCTGATGCACGGCAACTTCGTCCAGCTTCCGTTCACCTTCTGCTGCGGTCTTGTGTTCGCCTATATCGACATCAAGGCGAACTCCATGCTCCCCTCGATCATCGTACATTTCCTCAATAACGGCTTGTCGGTGCTGTCAGATATCCTGACCTCCTACAAGGTCATTTCCGACACCACCGCCAACCTGATCTACGGCGCGATCTTCGTCGTGACCGGCGTGCTGGCGTTCCTCGCGATCCGCGGAATCATTAAGGAAAAGGAAAGCGGCTGGTTCAACCTCAAGGGCGGCGACGATATCATCCCCTTCAAGCGGAAGATGAAAACCGTCTGCACCTCCCCCGCGATCATCACCTTCAGCGTGATCATGCTGGTCTTCTGCGTGGTCGAGATGGTGAGCGGTCTGTAATGGAACGGCGATTCATGGAGCGGGCGCTTGAGCTCGCAAAGGAGGCGGCTGCCGAAGGCGAAGTACCGGTAGGCGCCGTCGTCGTCAGGAACGGCGAGATCGTCGGCGAGGGCAGAAACCGCCGCGAAAGGGCGAAGAACGCCCTATCCCACGCGGAGCTGGAAGCCATCGACAACGCCTGTAAGAGGCTCGGCGGCTGGCGGCTGTGGGAATGTGAATTGTATGTTACGCTGGAGCCCTGTCCCATGTGCGCGGGCGCGATCGTCAACGCCCGTATCCCGCAGATCTTCTTCGGCACTTATGACAGCAAGAACGGCTGCGTCGGCTCCGTCGCAAACATCCTCGAGCTGCCCCTCGCCTTCCACCCGAAGTACGAGGGCGGCGTCATGGAAAAGGAATGCGGCGCCATCCTCACCGAATTTTTCAAACAACTTCGCAAACGGTGAATCTATGAATACAGAACTCCGCTACGCGGGCGATATCCCGATCTATTATGCCCCCGATCAGGCGCTCCGACGCTTCTGCCTCTGTGTATACGTCAAGGCGGGAGCGATCTACGAAAGCCGCGAAAACAACGGCTACGCGCATCTTTTCGAGCATATCGTGTTCCGCAATCTGAAAAAGCAATACGGCGACGGCTTCTACACGCTGTTGGCGCAGAACGCCGTCGATTTTAACGCCTCCACTCATAAGAGCGTGATACAATTCACCTTTTCGGGACTGCCCCGGGGGATTCCGCTCGTCTGCGAGATCATTGCCCTCATGTTCAGCGCGCTCGTCGTCAATACGGGCGAATTCAACATTGAGAAGAGCCGTATCAAAGCGGAAAACAACGAGGATGAACCGCACAAGCGATTCTCCTACCTCTGCGGGCAGACGGTCTGGGCGGGCAGTACGGCGCGGCAGGACGAGCTCGGCTATCTCACCAATATCAACAGAGCCTCCCTTTCATCCCTGGACCGCTATCGGCGCGAGGTCATCTCGAGAGGTAACGTCTTTGCCGTTGCGACGGGTTGCGTCAGCCGAGATGAACTGGGTATGCTGTCGAAGGCTCTCGCGTCCGTCCCGCTCTCCGACGCGCCGATCAAGGAGAAAACGGTCGACGTTCCCGCCCGCTATCTCTGCCGCGACTGTACGATGGTCGTCAGGGACGACGTCTACACCTACCTGCATTTTTCATTCGATCTCGGAGATACCGCCGCGTACTATCACCTTACCGACTTTCTCTACTTCCTCCTGTTCTTCGGCTACGATTCCGTTCTCCAACAGGAGCTGTCGGAGAAGCGAGCGCTGATCTACGGCTTTGATTCGGGTGTTGAACGCTACCGCAATATCGGTATCCTGGACTTTTCCTTTGAGGTGTACAACCATCGGTTGGAAGAAGCGATGACCGCAGTAGTCGACACCTTGAACCGCGTCAAAAGCGGCGACTTCGATTATGATACGACGATACAGAAGCTCGTCACCGATCATACCGAGATCCTCGACGATATCGAGGGCCTCAACTGGGATATCGCCTATCACCACCTTCTGTTCGGTCAGACACGGGACGGAGAAGCCGAGCTGAAAACGCTCATGAGCATAAGCAAAGCCGATATCGCCGCTTTCGCCGCAGAGCTGTTCAGAACCGACCGTCTGGTGCTCGGGCTCAAGGGGAATAAACGCGCGATCGACAAAAACCGCGATAAGCTGAAAGCCATCCTTCAAAAGCTCGATATATAATGAATAAGTAAAGCTCCCGTTTTCGGCGGGAGCTTTACTTATATCGATTACTGTATCTTCTCGACCTCTTGCGCGGCGAGCATCACGCTCAGCTTGGCGGTATTGAAGGACAGACCGCCCTGTAAGTACACGGCGTACGGCTCGCGCAGGGGGCCGTCGGCGCTGATCTCGATGGATGAGCCGAGGGTGAAGGCGCCCGCCGCCATGATGACATCGCTGTCATAACCGGGCATCGGCGAGGGCTGAGGCGACACGAAGCTGTCGATCGGCGAGCCGCTCTGGATACCGCGGCAGAAAGCGCACATCTTCTCGGGAGAGCCGAGGGTGATCACGTCAATGATATCGCCGCGTTTCTTTTGATAAGAAGGCTCCACGTCGTAGCCGAGCACCTCGAACAGCGCCGAGGCGAACACAGCCGTCTTGACCGCCTGCGCGGCGGCGATCGGGGCGTTATACGCACCGAGATACATCTCGCGCAGCGTACCGAGGGTACAACCGAGCTCTCTGCCCGTACCGGGTGAGCTCAGGCGATAGGCGCAC
Organism: uncultured Clostridia bacterium; assembly: GCA_947166135.1. Taxonomy (GTDB): domain Bacteria; phylum Bacillota; class Clostridia; order Oscillospirales; family Acutalibacteraceae; genus Ruminococcoides. Next base: position 9,168 of record CAMVDB010000051.1, read on the forward strand.
AGCTCCACGAGGTCTGCCCTACCCGCGATATAGCCGCCGGTAGGCGCGATCCCGCCGCCGGCGTTCTTGATCATCGAGCCCGCCATGATGTCGACGCCCATCGAGATCGGCGACTCGTACTCGGTGAACTCGCCGTAGCAGTTATCGAGCATGATGATGGTATCGGGCGAGAGCGGCTTGACGATATCGCAGATCCGCTTGATCTCCCGATTGCGTAAAGAAGGTCTGCGCGCGTAGCCCTTACTGCGCTGGATGTAGACCATCTTCGGCTTCTTCTCGCTGACAGCCTCACGGATGCCGTCAAGGTCGAGACTGCCGTCGGACAGCAGCGCGACCTCGCTGTACTTTACGCCGAAGTCCGCGAGCGATCCGCTGCACGGGGTGATGCCGATGACGGGCTGGATCGTATCATAGGGCATACCGGTGACGGCGAGCATCTCGTCGCCCGGTCTGAGCATACCGAAGAGCGCCACGGTCAGGGTATGCGTACCGCTCATGAAGTGCTGGCGCGCGAGCGCGTCCTCCGCGTCAAAAACGTAAGCGTAGATCTTATCGAGCGTATCTCTGCCGCGGTCGTCATAGCCGTAGCCGGTCGAGCCCGCGAACATGCTCTCGCTGACTCTGTATTCCTGAAACGCCTTAAGCATCTTCTGCTGGTTATACTCCTGCACGCGGTCAAGCTCAGCGAAATGCTCCGCACACATCGCCATCGCCTTATCGGCGGCTAAGCGTATCTTTTCATCGATTTCAAACAGTGTTTTCATATACTCTCCTTGGGTCAATTATCATTAATCGGGAGGTCAAAGCCATCCCCTGCAACAATGTATCATTTTAATATATACGTCATATTATGTCATCCTGAGGCTGCGCCGAAGGATCTTGAAGTACTCCTTATGCAGTTCGATCATACCGGATAGGCGTAACGGCGCACTGTAAGATTCTTCGCCTGCGGCTCAGAATGACAAAGCACTACAGCAAGTTTATCTTTTCCGTAAATACCGCGACGGTTTCAAAGCCCGAATTGTGATAAAAACGTGTATTCGCTTCACTCGCGCTGAATACATAAGCGGCTCGCCCCTGCTCTGTGATCCGGGAGGCGAGCGTCCTTACCAGCTCTCGCGATAAACCCCGCCGTCTGTAATCGGGATGGGTCGATACCGCGCCGAGGATGGCGGCGTTCTCCGTCTCGGAGACCGTCATCAAAGCTGACGCGAGCGTGCCGTCGACACCCGTTCCGAGGATGCGGCACTTCCCGAGATTCAGCCGATGCCGTACATCCGAGAGAAATACCAAATAATCGGGCACGATAAAAATATCGCTCGCACAGCTTTGCAGAAGGGCATATAACGGCTTGATCTCGGGTCGATATAATTCTAATTCAGAATTATAATCCTCTCCGCAATAGCGGAGCACCTGTCCGCCTATCTCCCGCTTCGCCTTGATATCGAGCGTGAATCGTCCGTCAAACATAACGGAACCCGCCCCCTGAAAGCTCAGGAAGGCGGATATCTCGTCAAGATCAGCACGATCGGTCAGGTACAGGCTGAATTTATCCTCGAAGCGCGAGATCGCGGCGACCTCTTCCCCGTCGTGCTCCTGTACCCAAAAGCCCGTGAAGGCATAGCCCTCACCGTAGCTCTCGTACAGCGAGAGGATGCGGGTATAGAAGGGGTCGTCGGTGCGAAAAGCTATAAACGAATCCTTCTCGGCGAGTCGGATCACAGCGCGTTCACCAGTGCCTTGAAGTGCTTGCCGCGCGCGTCAAAGTCTTTATACAGGTCGAAGCTCGCCGACGCGGGCGACATCGACACGATATCGCCGCTCTGCGCGTGCTCACGCGCCGCCTGCACCGCCTCAGCCATATCCCTGACGCGAATGATCAGCGGATTGTTTTCTGCATAGTTCTTTGAGCAGCGGATCGCGGTCTCGATCTTGTCGGCGGTCGCACCCATCAGGATCGCGGTCTTGACCTTCCTGCAGATCACGTCGCCGAGCTCGGTATAATCGAGGTGCTTGTCATAGCCGCCCGCGATCAGAATGATCTTGAAATCGTACAGAGAGAGCGTACCGCTCGCGGTACGGGTCGGGCTGGAAGCGATCGAGTCGTTATAGTACTTCACGCCGTCGAGCTCGCGGACGAACTCCGCGCGATGTTCCACGCCGCCGAAATTGCGCGCGACATATACGATGTTCTCAACGTCCACAACACCCCAAACGGCGCAGATCGCGGTCATATAGTTCTCGACGTTGTGCATACCGGGGATCTTGATATCGCGGATATCGAGCACCTCGGTTTTCTTCTTTCCGTCAGTATATATAATGGTATTGCCGTCGAGATACGCACCGCGCTCGACCGCCTGACGGCGTGAGAAATACACGACCTCGCCCTTGCATTCAGGCGCGAAGGACGCGGTGATCTCGTTGTCGAGATTCAAAACGGCTTTGTTATCTTTATTCTGATAAAGAATAATATTCTTCTTGCTGTCGATATACTCCTGCATATCCTTATGGATATCGAGGTGGTTGGGCGCGAGGTTGGTCACGACAGCTGTGTCGGGACTCTGCCGCATCGAGATCAGCTGGAAGGAGGATAACTCCACCACACAGACGTCCCCGGGACGGATCGACTCGATCTCGGGCAGGAGCGGCTTGCCGATATTGCCGCCGATATGTACGGTATAGCCCTGCTTTTTGAGCATCTCGGAGATGACGGTGGTCGTGGTGGTCTTGCCGTCGGAGCCGGTCACCGCGAAGATCCTGCACGGGCATATATCGAAGAAGATCTCCATCTCCGAGCTGATGGCGACGCCTTTCTCGCGCAGGGCGTTCAGCTCGTCGCAGTAGAAGCGCATGCCCGGCGTACGCAGGGCGATATCGACGTCGATATCATCGAGATAATGCTCGCCGAGCGAGAGCAGCGCGCCGTTCGCCTTCGCTTTCTCTGCGATCTCGCCCAGCGCCGCTTCGTCACGCTTATCACAGGCGATGACGGTCGCGCCGTATTTCGTAAACAGCGGGATCAGGGGCATATGACTGCGCCCCATGCCGATCAGGGCGATCCGCTTACCGTTGATTGACTGAAAAAAAGACTCTATACTCTGTTTCATGTAAACCCCTCCAAAGGCACAGAATACTCATTATATCTTATTATACTACGTTTTCAGAAAAATTCAACCTTTAGAGGGCTGACGAACGGCTTTTTCAAAGGCTCCCGCGAGATTCAGCACGCGATACACCATGAACAGGCTCAGGATATAGAACAGCACCCCGATATTCATGCTCAGGATCGAGAAATAGATCGCCGAGAGCACGACCAGCGGATGCACCTTCACGCTGTCGGACACGATCCGCGGCTCGAGAATCTGGCGCACCGCGACCGTCACCAGAAAGCCGATCACGAGAGCGATCCCGGGGATATAATTCTTTTGAAGAATCATAACAGCTGCTAAGGGCAAGTATACCGTGCCCGGTCCCAACACCGGCAGGATATCGGCGACCGCCGCGATGAACGCGAACGCCAGAGGGTATTCCACACCCGTCAGATAGAAGATCACGACCGCCTCGGCGAAGGTGATCAGATACAACAGCAGATACGAGCGGATGAACCGCCGAACCATGGTATAAGCGATATGCATTACCCGCCCGAGCAGCGGGGCATAGTCCTCCCCCGCCCTGTCCGTCAGCCGACGTCGGATATCGCTCAGATGATGGAGGAAGAACACCGTCAGCGCGAACGTCACCACCACGAAGGTGATCGTCATCGGAACCGCCTGAAACAGCGTTCCCGCTACGGAAGAAGCGACCTTGAAGAGATCGCCCGACAGCGCCAGCTCCCGCAGATTATCGAGCAATTCTCCCGAGGTCAGATAGTCCGCGATCATGTAACGGTACTCGTTAAACAGGCTCAGCGCCTGACGTATGACGAGAAACAGCAGAAAGCCGACCGCCGCGAACAGCGCGCCGAAGATCAAGAGCGTCAGCAACGTCGCCGCGAAGGTAGACCGAAAGCGGAACCGCTCACGAAGATAATCGTACAGCGGCTTCATCACCACGGCGACGATCATCGCGATCACGAACGGCAGTACAAACCCAACCGCCTGCATCGCCAGCGCAAAGCACAATGTATAGATCAGAAAAAACACGACCCGCGGATTTTTCAGCCAAGCCCTGATATTCATTCGAAACACCACCCTGATTCGGTTGAGATTGCCACGGGGATTCCCTCGCAATGACTCAATTTTATATGGTTGAGATTGCC